>JBDTUL010000013.1:0-27039 GCA_040007735.1 Gammaproteobacteria bacterium
TTCGATGGAGCCGATAGACGGGGGCAATCGGCAGGGCGCAAGTGAGTATGCGCCGCAGCACCACCGCTCGAAAAAACACAGATATGCAGATTGTTTGCCAGACAGTGCCCGAGCTACCGTCTGGCGAGCGTAGATCGGATTGATCGGTTATAACCCAATGGGGTATAGTCTGAATGCAGACCGTTGTCGAAACCCCAACTTTCATCCGTCGCGCCGGGAAGCTGCTGAGCGAGGAGGAGCATGCGGCGCTCATTTTCTGGCTCGCCTGCCATCCGACGTCTGGCGATGAAATTGTCGGTACCGGCGGCGTCCGCAAGGCGCGGTTCGGTGCGATGGGAAAAGGGAAGTCCGGCGGTGTACGAGTGGTCTACTACTTCTACGATCAGGGCTTGCCGATCTACGCGCTTCTCATCTACGGAAAGAACGAGCGTGCCGACTTGACGCCGGAAGAGCGGAAATCGGTTGCCGCTTTCGCAGCGGCTATCAAAGCGGCGCGGAGGCGAAAATGAGCAAGCTCAGTGACGACCTGGTGAAGTCTTTGGGGGAGGCCCTCGCACATGCCGAGGGCAAGCGAACTCGGGCGCGAACGCACAAAGTAGCCCTGAAACCGGCTGATATTCAGAAGGCTCGCAAGAAGCTGGGGCTATCGCAGAACCAGTTTGCAGATGCCTTCGGCGTCAGCGCCTCGACGTTGCGCAAGTGGGAACAAGGCCAGCGTTCCCCGACGGGTGCCGCGGAGACCTTGCTGAAGATCATCGACCGAGAACCGCAGGCCGTGGTTCGGGCCCTCAAGGCCGGTTGAACGCCTCGCGCGCTCGCGTCCCGGCCAACCCGCACTTCGGCCTGCAGATCGTGATGGAAATCGCGTCCGGCCAAAGAGACGCTGGTCGATTGCGCTCAAAGCCTGATTTCGAAGCACATGGCCTGAGAGCGTGCCAGGCACGGCGGGGAGTATTGCCTTATGCGATGGCTTACGCAGCCGGCTCCTGCTGCCGCCGTTGCAGTGTGACCGCCCACTGTGCAAAGGCCCAGAACTGCGACACTTGTTTCAACTCTTCGGATCGACCGCCGCCACCCTGGTGACCGGCGATCATATCGGTCTGGAGCAGGAGGGGCGCACCGCTCGTCGATTTTTCGCGCAGGGCGGCCACCAACTTCGCCGCTTCCCAATAACCCACACGATCGTCTCTTACGCCGGTGGTCGCAAGCACGGTCGGATACGCCTGCCGGGTGACATTCTCATACGGTGAAATGCTGGCCATGTAGTCGTACGCTTCCTTGTCGACCAGAGGGTCGCCCCATTCCGGGCGGAACAAGGGCACGAGCGGCTGTTCTGCATCGCTCATCGTATTCAGCATATCCACAAATGGCCCTTGCGCGATGACGCCAGCCCACAGGTCGGGCCGCATGTTAGTGACGGCACCCATGAGCAGCCCCCCGCCCGAAAACCCCTGCGCCACGATGCGCTTCGGCCGGGTGTAGCGCTTTTCGCAGAGATGCTCGGCACACGCGATGAAATCCGTGAAAGTGTTTTTCTTCTTCAGGCGCCGGCCCTCGAGGTACCAGTTTCGCCCCTTCTCGGAGCCGCCGCGCACGTGGGCGATCGCGTAGACCCAGCCTTTGTCGACCATCAGCAAGTTGGCAAGGGAATACACAGCTTCGCTCGAGACACCATAGGCGCCGTAGCCATATAGAAGCAGCGGCGCATTACCTTCGAGCTTCACGCCGCGTTTCGTCAGCACGGTGAGCGGGATCTGCTGGCCATCCGGAGCCGGGGCAAACAAACGCTGCACGGCGTAGTCCTGCGCGTTGAAGGTCCCGGAGATGCGCTGGCTCTGCAGAATAGTTCGCTCGCCGGTGGCCAGGTCGCAATCCAGCCACTGCTTCGGCGTGCGCGGAGTCTGGTAGAGCACGCGCAGGGTCTTCGAGGTGAACTCCTGGTTCGGCTCCACCTGAACGTGATACGCCGGCGTATCTTCGAAGGCCAGCGCGTGTTCCTTGAGAGAGCCGCGCTCCGCGATGATCACCTGAAGGTTTGCGTCCACGCGCTCGATGCGCACCAGGAAATTCTCGAACGCGTGCGTCTCGATGATGTAGTGGCCCGGTCGATGCGGCACCCACTCCGTCCACCCGCTTCGCGAGGGGTTCGCCGGTGTGGCCCACATCAACTTCGAGTCCACGGCGCCATCGGCATTCGTGAGAATGACGAGGCGTCCATCCCAGTGATCCACTTCGTAATAAATGCCGGCCGCGCGGGCTTCGACGAGCACCGGCGCCGCGGTGGGCGCAGTCGCCGCAATGAGGCGCACGTCGCTGGTATCCGGGCCCCGGGCGGTAATCGTCACGTAGCCGTTGGACGCCGTTCGCGCGACCGACATGAACAGCGCGGGATCGGTCTCTTCGTGGACCAGGACATCCGCGCCGCCCCGCGCGGGACGGCGAAACACCTTCGCGGGCCGGCTGAACGCGTCACGCCATGTCCAGAAGATCCATTGCGAGTCCGGGGAGAAAACAAAGTCACCGTACGCATCCGTTGCAGCGGAGGTGAGGATCTCTGCCGTTTTCAGATCCCGCACGAAAATCCTGAATCGCCCGGCGCCCTGGTCGTCTTCAGCCCAGGCGAACAAGGTGTGGTCCGGGCTGTACGCCGCGCTGATGGCGCGGTAGTACGCCTTGCCCTTCGAGCGTTCTTCTTCATCGAACAGAATCTGTTCCGCGCCACCGCCGCGAGGCTTGCGCGAGTACACAGGATGATCCGCCCCCGGGCGGAAGTACTGGGAGTAAGCCCAATCCCCGTCAGGCTGCGGCGGCGGGGCCTGCTCGTTGTCGAGGATATATCGCATTCGCTCCAGCAGGGCCTTCCGTGGCGACCTTGTGGTCGGCCCAAGCACCTCGTCGGCGTAGCGATTCTCGTCCACCAGGTGCTGGCGAATTTCCGCCTGCAACACCGACGGGTCGCGCCACACCTTTTTCCACTGGGGGTCTTTCAACCAGGCGTAGTCGTCCACCCGCACGCGGCCCAGCTGCTCGATTCGCTTCGGTTTCTTGCGCGTGACCGGTGGGCGGGTGCCGGGCACCATCGGGTCTGCAGCGTGCGTCAGTGAAGGCGAGACGCCGGCGAGGGCGCTCACTACCGCAATGGAGATTAGGTCGCGGCGATTCATCGTTGCTACAGGCTACAACGTCAAAGCTGCGAACGCAGCAGTAACGCGAGCCGTTCATAGAACCGCCTCGTGATCGAGCGTCGCGCCCAACGGCGCAGGACCATCTTCTTGCACTGAGCGATATCCAGGTCGATCTGCCGGGTCTGTTCGCGCGCCAGGCCGGCGCTGAACACGTTGAGGTTCGCCTCGTCGTTGAGGCGGAAGGACCGGTCGTCGAAATTCGCCGATCCGACCGAGGTCCAGGCACCATCGATGACCATCACCTTGCAGTGGATCATCGTGGGCTGGTACTCGTAGAGTTCCACACCTGCATTCAGCAGGTCGCCGTACAGGGCCTGCGCCGCCCATCGCCCGATGCGCGCGTCCGTGAATCGCCCGGGCACCACGATTCGTACTTTCACACCGCGCCGCGCGGCCTCGATCAGCGCCTCGACAGTGAGCCGGTCGGGCACGAAATAGGCGTTCTCGATATCGATCGAAGTGTGCGCCGCCGTCAGTGCGAGCAGCACCATCAGGTGCATGCTTTCCGAGCCGCCCACCGGCGAGCTGCCGAACATCTGCGCATCCATGTCGCCGGCCTTGGGGAGCTGCGCGGGGAAGTACTCGGCTCCGTGCAGAACCTTGCCTGTTGCCTTGATCCAGTTATCGACGAACACGGCCTGCATCTGAGACACCACCGGGCCTTCGGCCTGGTAGTGGCTCTCCCGCCAATGCATAGAGTCCTGGGCATTGCCCTCCCACTCATTTCCCATTCCGACGCCGCCGGTAAATCCGATGCGGCCGTCGACGATCAGCAGCTTGCGGTGGGTGCGGTTGTTCAGGCGGCCCAGGTGAAACCAGGACAATTCGTGATACAGCTGTACGTCGCACCCAGCCTTGCGGGTGTTCTCGAGCAGCGCCTCATCCATCCCGCTCGAGCCGAGCCAGTCGAGCAGGATGTTCACCTTCACGCCACGCCGAGCCGCCTCGGACAGCGCCGTGCAGAACTGCGCGCCGATGTCATCGCGGAACACGAATGTCTCGAAGCTGACGCTCACCGTCGCCGAGCGAATCGCATCGAGCATTGCCGGAAAGATCTGATCGCCATTGATCAGCGTCGTGACGCGGTTTCCGGCGACCAGCGGCGGCCCCAGCAGAATGCCCAGCGCTCGTTTGAAATCGGCGTCTTTGCTGGTGTACAGGCGGCGCGGTCGGTAGAGCAGGCGCTTTTCGGCGGTCGAGATATTGGCGCCGATCCACAGGACGAAGGCGGTCGCGGCCAGCGTGGCGAGAACAGGCAGGACGATCGACACGTTATGTCCTCGTTGCGGGGAATGCGGTTACGCATCCAGCAGGGTGGTGGGGCGCCGCGCCCTGCGTTCGTACCATACCATTAATGGTTGCGACGTCAGCCCGTGAACGATGATCGACACCGCCACGGCCGACAGCGAAATGTCGGCAAGCTCGCGTCCCTCGCTGGAAGTAACGCCGTGTGTCAGCGCATAGGCAAGGTAGTAGAGACTGCCGATGCCGCGGATGCCAAACCAGCCAATGAGGCCGCGCTGAAGCGGCGTGGTCGGCGTTCCGAGCAGGCAGAGAAAGGTTGCCGGGGGGCGGATGATGACGATCAGCGCCAATCCCAGCAGGGCGCCGCGGAAATCCCAGTGACTCGCAAGCGCTACGCCGACGAGCACCACCAGGATCACTTCGAGTAATCGTTCCACCGTGTCGCCAAAGGAGAAGACTTCCGCGACCAGCACACCGGCGGCAACGGCCGGCTCACTCATCTCACGCTCGGTCACAGTGTTGGGGGACACGAGTGTTTCGGCTGGCGGATGAATCTGCTCTGTTTTCTTTTCGGCTTGCGGATGAGGGTCGCTTTCGACCGTTTGCAGTTCCGCTCGTCGCAACCCGATGCCGGCCGCAAAGACGGAGAGGAAGCCCCACGCGCCAATGGCGTTGGCAGCCGTATACGCCAATGCGATGAGCGCCAGCGTCAGGAAGTCCGTCGGCGCCGCGGTGTCACGATTCCTCGAACGCAGCACGATCGCGGCACGCCCCACGAGGTGACCCAGCGCGAGCCCCACCAGCAATCCGGCGGGTACGGCCCAGAGAATGTTGCTCACCGACCAGCGCGTGAGCTCAGCGATGTCCACTGGCCCGCTCAGCAACAGCAGGCCGAGCACGACGAATGGGAACGCTGCGCCGTCGTTCAGCCCGGCTTCGCCGGAAAGCGCGTAACGCAGCCGATCATGATCCTGAGAATGTCCGACGGTTACGGAGCCGGCGAGCACCGGGTCGGTGGGTGCGAGAATCGCCCCAATCAACAACGCCATCGCCGGCTGGATATGGAACACCCACCACGCGACGGCCGCGACCCCTGCAATCGAAACGAGCATGACCAGGCTTGCAAGCCTGTGAGCCGCACGCCACGCGTGATCTTTCAAGGGAAGGCGCAGGCGCAAGCCGCCGATGAACAGGGAGAGAACGACCGCGATTTCGGTGAATCGCTCGAACCAGGGTGAGCCGGCTGCCAGGTCGATGTGGAGGAGGCCGAAGCCCCAGGGGCCCATCACCACGCCCGCGCCAAGATAGATAGCGGCCGTGGAGACAGGCAAACGCTGTATCCACGCCGATGACAAAGCCATCCCGAGCAGCAGTACGCCGCCGAGGGCCATCCAGGCGGCGAAACTCATGGGTGGAGTATGCCCGCCGCCCAGGAGGGCCGATGTAGGAGGCCTCTGATAGTGCAGCGATTGCGCGTTACTGCGGCCGGACCTCGATCAGCAGCGATTGCGTGAACCGCGCCGGCAACGTTGCCGCAGGGCCCGTGACGGTGCCGAGGTCGATGTTGTGCACATAGTCGGTCACGCGGTAGCTCCCGGCCGCAAGGCCGCGCAGTTGCACAGGGCCGTCGAACTGCTTCGCGAAGAAAGCGTAGTAGAGCGTTCTGTCCCTGCGCACGACATGCGTCTCGGGCCGATCAAAACCGATGTCGTACAGGCCGCCGACGTACTCGCCATCGGGCAGGCGCTTCTCTGCATAGAGTTGCGTCCACTTCTTCCACAATTCCTGTCTTTGCGGCGTCAGCAGCAGCTTTGGGTCCTTCTCGCCCGGCGCGCTGGGCCACGCGAAGTTCGTGCCGATGACGCCTCCGACACCAAACGTAGAGGCGAAGTCTTCGCCGCCCTCACTCATTTCCACGTGATCGCCGAAGTACGCCACGCGGTCCCCAGCCAGTGCCTTGAGCGTCTCGCCCTTCAGGCGCACCTGCCAGGAGCTTTCGGGATCGGACGCAACGGTCATGTTCAGATAGGGCAGGGTGAAGAAGGAATACCCCGTACCGCACGGGCAGATCTCGACGAGTGAACCCGGCCGGGCAGCCTGCGCCGATTCCCATATCGCCTTGAAGAATCCCGGCATGCCTTCGGCGGCATCTTCCGGTGACTGGTGATGGTGGGCCGCGTTGAAACACGCGGGCGCGGCGTTGAGATGCTGGCCGTCGATCTTCAACCCGTCGAAGCCCCACTCGAGCAACGCCTTGCGCGCGAACGCCGCGGCATCCGCACGCACCGAATCCAGCGCGGGGCACATGTATTGCGAGTCCCACCACGTGATCTTTCGCGTCGAGCCGTTCTTGTTCTTGAGCAACCAGTCGGGATGCTCACGCGCGGTGAGTGAGCCCGCAGTGGCGGCGAGCGGTGCCCACCACAATTGGGCTTTGAGACCGGCCGCGTGGATGCGATCCACCAGCGCCTTCATGTCCGCATCCCCCGCGGGGAATTTGTCGGTGCGTGGACGCCAGTCGCCCACCGCAACCTGCCAGCCGTCATCCAGCACGGCCCAGCGGAAGCCGAGATCCTTCACGACGGGCAGGGTTTCAAACACCTGTTGCGGCGTGAACTTGCGGCCGTAACCCCACGCACACCAGATTGGATCGAACGCATCCTTAGGAGAGGAGGCGAGCGTTACTCCCTGTGCCTGCATGACGCCGCTGTAGGCCCTCAGTGCATTGAAGTGGTCACCGCGATGAACGGCGACGAAGCTGTGAAGGGTGGTCGTGCTCGCGCCTTGCGCGAGTGTCTGCTGGCGCCTGGCCACCAGTGCGAGGGTCGCGGTGCCATTCTCGAAGCGTTGTATCGGCAACGACACCTGCTTCGGTACGAGCTCGATGTGCCCAATCGCGATGCCAACGTCACGGCGCCAGACATCGACGATCGGAGTTCCGCCGCCGTAGTCGGTTTGGTTCATCCCGAGGAAGTTCTTGCGCGCAAAGCCAATTGGCAGGGGCAGCACCCAGTCCGGCCTGCTTTCATACGAGGCGCTTTGATAGGACCAGAAGGCGGGCTCACCGCGATCGCGCTCCGGTGTGAACGCATAGTGATGGCTCGTGTAGCCGAGCACCTGGACCGGCGCCGCGCCTTCATTCGTGTAGCGCACGCGCACGAACAGCCAGTTCGGCCGCTCGCGATAGGCGGTGACCTCAACTTGCTTCGACAAGGTGCCCGCGCGGCCGGTGAGCGTTACCCGCCGGCCGTTGCCGAGCGCGTCCGTAGCGGTGTCTTCCGTGCGGTTCACGAACTTGAAGCCGGTGATTTCCCCGTTGGCGGTCAGCAGCGTCTCGGACTCTGAGAAAGGCCCGAGTATCTTCTCGCCGGCAACGGTCTCGACGACGCGCGTGCGCATCTGATCGTCGAAATCCAGGCGTAGGCCATCTCCCTGCACCGGGGCGATGGAGGACAGCAGCAGCATCGTCAGGCCGAGCATCGTGGGCATCCTAATTGATCTGGAAAAAGCGGCCTGCGGCCCTTTTTCGGACAGTAGCTTCGTTCTCGTCCGGCAAAAGGCGCTACTTTTGCCGGCCTAGTTCTGACGGCGCGCCAGCAGGCGCAGCGCGTTTTGACGGTACACTTTGCGCAAAACCGCGGGCGGCAGATTCATTCCATAGCCGCGCCACCACTCGGCGTCCGCCGGCCAGAACCACTCGTCTTCGGTTTCCATCTGGCGTGCGTGGGCAAGATACATCGCGCGCGTCGGGTCGTTGTCGGTGCCGAAGAGTATCCGGTTGGCGTTCTTCAGGAAGAACCGGCGGGCGGAGTAGGGCTGCCGCGCGAGCTCCCACATGCGGGCCGCGAAGTCGATTTGAACGTTCGGGTGCTTCTCGAGCAGCACGCTCACGCGGCCGAGATCGTTTGCGAGATTGAAACTGTGTACGGCGACGAAGGTTGTCCCCGGATGTCGATCGAGCACGCGCTCGAAGCGGGCGATCATCGCGTCGAACCCGGGCGTACCCTTGTCATGGAGTGACCAGTTCGCCGAACGGCGCAACTCGTTGCTGTCATCGGGCGGCGCGTAGAACGCCGCAGGCTCTGCGATGTGCACGAACACGGGCACGTGCAGTTTCCCGGCTTCGTCCCACAACGGGTCGAAGCGCTCGTCGTCGATGTAATAAGGGTGCTCCCTGGGCCGCACCACGCCCGCCCCCAGCCCGAGGCCCTTGTCCGTGAGCTCGCCGAGCCCGCGCGCACCAGCCTGCACATCTCCACGCAGCCGGGCGCGCAATCGCTCACCATAGTCGGGTGCCTCGATGCCTTCCTGAAGAAAACCGGCAAACATCACGAAGCGGCCCGGGTAGGTGCCGGCGTATTGCGCCGTGGCGGCGCGAAATTCATCGCCTGTGAGCCCCGTAAACACGAAGGTCTCTGCAACGTGCACCTCGTCTTGCAACTTCGCCCATTCAGCGACGGCCTGCGGGGTGGTGGCATAGACATGACTGTGCGCGTCGATCACGGGCAGGCGAAAACCGGTGAGCTGCGTGCGGGGTACGACCAGCGTCGACGTCATTCGCGCCGGATCGAAACGAGTGTCAGGCGGCACGTCTTCCGGCCCGACGTCGCCCGGAAATGCCGCAGTGCCAGCAGCGCAGGCCGCTACGGCCGGCATACAGGACAGGGTGACGGTGGCCGCCAGGGCGATAAACGCCATGCCACAGCCTTCAGCAAACCGTGTCAAACGCACCTCAGACCGGGTCAAACGCACGCCAGAGCCCTCCCGAAAACAGCCGAAACGATGATTTATCGCGCCAACATCTTTCGTTATCTTGCGTTTGTGCTAGTCTAACATCAGAACGAGGGGTAAAGCGTTAAAACGAAAGCATCCGAGGGTCAGATGACTAAGAAAGCAGGAGCGCAATCCCCGGTTGGCCGCAAGCGTCGCGAGACGGCCCTGGTGGCAATCGGCGTCTCGGTCTCATTGTTTGGGGCGCATACCGCCCTGGCCCAGAAGGCGCCCGATGCGCCCTCATCATCTGCGGACGAACTGCAGGAAGTCGTGGTCACCGGCATTCGCGCGAGCCTCGACAGGTCGCTCGGCCAGAAGCGCGATTCGGGCCGCATCGTCGATGCCATCTCGGCCGAAGACGTCGGCAAGTTTCCGAGCCGCAACGTGGCGGACGCCCTGGGCAACATTCCGGGCGTGGTGGTTTCTCGTACGCGAGGCGCAGAAGGTCAGTACATCGGCATTCGCGGTCTGGGCGAAGACTTCGCGCTGGTCACTCTCAACAAGCGAATTCTCGCCACCGACAACGTCGGCCGCTCGTTCGCGTTCGATGTGCTGCCATCGGAGATGATCTCGGGTGCCGAGGTTTCCAAATCCGTGCAGGCTTCGCAGATGGAAGGCGGCATCGGCGGCACCGTGGACCTGCGCTCCGCGCGCCCGTTCGATTTCACCGAGCGGCAGCTGCTCGTGTCCGCTGAAGGGGAATACGGCGACCTCGCCAAAAAAGGCGGTATGAAGGTGACTGGCGTGGCCAGCACGCGTTTCAACGACGACCGCATGGGCGCGCTGGTCTCGGTGTCGTACTCGAAGCGCAATATCAGAACCGACAACATGCGCGAGTATTCGATCGAGTCGCACACCGAAGCAGACTCGCAGGTCGACTTCAACGGCAACGGGCAGATCGACGACAGCGACGATCACTTCATCTTCCCCAGTTTCTATAGCCCGGGCACCGTGCTGGGCAAACGCGAGCGCACCGGCGTGAGCGGCGCCTTCCAGTGGCAGGCCACCGATGCCGTGCTGCTCACCGTCGATGGCTTGTTCACGCGCTACGATTCGCCGACGAAGAACTATGCGCAGTCCAACTTCCTGTCGCCGCGCATAAGCGACGACCCCAATGACCCGCTGCGCTGGTCGAACATCCAGGCGGACGCGAACGGCGTCATCACTCACTACACCATCGACGATATGGTGGCGGAAGTCCTCAACTATGAGGAGCCGCGCACCGTGGATACCAGCCAGTTCGGCGTCAACGCGAAGTGGCAGGCGACCGACCGGCTGGAAGTGGGGCTCGATGGCTACTGGTCGCAGGCCAAGCGCGACAGCGCCGGGCAGTTTCGTTTCGTGGTGGCCGGCATCCCCGGTGCCACGGGCGAATTCACGACGCGGGCGAACGAATTTCCGGACCTGCTGATCACCCTGCCGGGTGGCCGGCCCATTAGCGCCGCGACGAACGACGACTACCGCGCCCACTACATCGGCATCAACGGCGACAACCTCCGGGACAAGGTGTACGGCGCCTCGCTCGACAACACGTTCAAAGTCGAATGGGGTGGGTTTAATTCGGTTCAGTTCGGCGCTGCGTATACCAAGCGCAACAAGGACGAAGTCGCGGACAACAACGACGCCACGTCCTGCAATTTCTGCGGCTATCCGTTTACGTTCGGGTCGATCGGCGCCGACGTCATCAGGCCGCCTGCGGTGGGCAACCTGTTGAGCGATGTGGATGGCAATTTCCCCCGCATGTATGCCTCGTTTGATATCGACAAGTACCTGCGTTCGCTCAAGGCCGCGGAAAACAATCCGGACGTGCTCGACCCCACCACCGGGGAGCCTTACCCGGCCGGCTACTCGCAACAGGTGGACGGTCCCAACCCCGTCGGGTCGTTCGCGATTTCAGAGAAAACCACCGCCGGCTACGTGCAAGGGAATTTCTCCGGAGACAGCTGGCGCGCCGACGTAGGGGTGCGGCTCGTGCACACGACGGTCGATTCCGCAGGTGCCTCGAACCAGATCATCAGCATCACGAAAATTCCGGGCAACACGGCCGACTACGACATCGTGAGATCGGATGCTACGCCGGTGTCCGGTGGCGGCTCTTACTCGAAGGTGCTTCCGTCGGCGAACTTCTCCTATGACTTCCGCCCGGATTTGCGTCTGCGCGTGGCCGCGGCCGAAGTCATGGCCCGGCCTTCGCTCGACCAGCTCTCCACGGCAAGTGACGATGGGGACGCTTCGTCTGGCACCTTCGTGAAGACGTTCTTCGGCAATCCGAACCTGCGTCCCACGACTGCGCACCAGGCCGACACGTCGCTCGAATGGTATTTCACACCGCGTTCGCTCGTGGCGCTGGCGCTGTTCTACAAGGACGTGAAGGACTTCGTTACCAGCGTGACTGCGGATGAGCCGTATGCGGGACAGACTTTCACCGTAACGCGGTTCATCAATGGCGACTCGGCGAAGATCAAAGGGGCTGAGATCGCCATTCAGCACTTCCTGCCGAGTGGCCTCGGCGTGCAGGCGAGCTTTACTCGTACCTCTTCGCGTGCTGTTCAGGGCGATCTGCGCGGCCAGTTGCAGGATGTGACGCCACACTCCTATCGCGTGGCGCTCATCTATGAGCATGCCAAGATCAGCGGACAGATCTCTTATAGCTATGACGCCCCCACGACCATACTGCTGTCGGGCCAGGTTCCGGGTCTCGCCGTCGTCGCGGACGACTACAAGAACGCGTCTTTCACACTGGGCTATGCGCTGACACCGCAGATCTCATTGTTTGCGGAAGGCTCGAACCTGCTCGACGAGTCGATCCGGCAGTACAACACCTATCGCAATGTGCCGGCCTTCTACGAACAGTCGGGCCGCTCGTACTTCTTCGGCGTGCGGGCGCGGCTCTAAATGGAAGGCCATCGGTGGGTGCTGTACGCGCTTGTCACGACCGTCTTCTGGGGCGTGTGGGGCGCGTTTGCGGGGCTGCCCGCTCGCAACGGCTTCCCCGAAACCCTGACGTATTGCGTGTGGGCATTCACGATGATTCCGCCCGCGCTGTTCGCACTTCATCGCATCGGCTGGCGGCTGCAGTACGACGGCAAGTCGATCCTGCTCGGAGCGACTATCGGCCTGCTTGGCGCGGGTGGGCAGATGCTGCTGTTCAGGGCTGTGCAGACGGGTCCGGCGTACCTGATCTTTCCGCTCATTGCGTTGTCGCCGGTGATCACCATCGCACTGTCGCTGCTCGTGCTCAAAGAGCGCGCCAGCAGGCTCGGTGCACTGGGAATCGTGCTCGCCGTTGCCTCGTTGCCCCTGTTCGACTACGGCTCCGGCGGATCGACCGCGGGCTACGGCGCTGAATGGTTCATCGACGCGTTGATCATTCTCGCGGCGTGGGGCGTGCAGGCGTTCTTCATGCGCTTCGCCAACCGCACGATGCATGCGGAGAGCATTTTCTTCTACATGATGCTCACCGGGCTGTTGCTGATTCCGGCCGCAATTGCGCTCACGGACTTTTCTCAGCCGATCAACTACGGCGCCGACGGCCCGTATCTCGCCGCCGGCATCCAGATTCTCAATTCGATCGGTGCGCTCACGCTGGTTTATGCGTTCCGTTACGGCCGCGCCCTAGTGGTGGCACCGCTCGCCAATGCGGGCGCGCCTCTGATCACCGCCATCATTTCTTTGCTGTTGCTGGGCGCCGCGCCGCAGCCGATCAAGATCGCAGGCATCGTCCTCGCGTTCATCGCAGCGGCACTGCTTGCCATCGAGCCGGAAGAAAAGCCGGCGGCGGCTGCCTGATGTATTTGGCGACGCTGCAGTGAAAGCTATCCTCCAACAGATCCACCGCCACAAGTCGGGCCAACCGGTTGGCCTGTATTCGGTGTGCTGTGCCCATCCGCTTGCAATCGAAGCGGCACTGGTGCACGCGCAGGGCACTGGTGGTACGGCGTTGATAGAGGCGACCTCCAACCAGGTGAACCAGGACGGCGGCTACACCGGGCTCACGCCGCCCGAGTTCGTCGATCTCGTCCTCGGAATCTGCGCACGCATTGATTTTCCACCTGAGAAATTGTTGCTCGGTGGCGATCATCTCGGCCCCAACGCCTGGCAGCATTTGCCCGCTGACGAGGCGATGAGCAAGGCCGTGGTGCTGGTCGAACAATATCTGGCCGCGGGATTCCGCAAGATTCATCTCGACTGCTCGATGTCCTGCGCAGGCGACCCGGTTCCGCTGGGCGATGAGATCATCGCCGCGCGCACGACCGTTCTTTGTGCCGCCGTCGAAGCCACGTGGCGCAAGGTTGGCGGCGAAGCGCCTGTCTATATCATTGGATCTGAAGTGCCTGTGCCGGGTGGCGCGCACGAGACCCTCGGCGAGCTGAGCGTCACGTCGCCGCGAGCGGCAGCCGACACGATCGACGCGCATCGGAATGCGTTCGCAGCGAACGGCCTTGCCGATGTCTGGCCGCGAGTCATCGGCCTCGTGGTGCAGCCCGGGGTGGAATTCGATCATCGCGAGGTCATCGAATACGTGCCCGGAAAGGCGGCCGATCTCAGCCGCTTCATCGATAGCCAGGCGACGATGGTTTATGAGGCTCACTCTACGGACTACCAGAGCGAGGCCTGTCTCAGTGACCTGGTGCGCGATCACTTTGCCATTCTCAAGGTGGGCCCGGGGGTTACCTTCGCACTACGCGAGGCTCTGTGGGCGCTGGATCGCATCGAGCAGGAATGGCTCGGCGCAAGCGCGGCCTCGGGGCTCAGGGACATCACGCTCGGCGTGATGAACGCTGAGCCGCGCCACTGGAGCAAGTATTACAGCGAGTCCGGCGCGCGCCTGCAGTTCGACCTGCAGTACAGCCTGAGCGACCGCATTCGTTACTACTGGCCGCACGCTGCGGTCGAAAGAGCACTGACCACCATGCTGGAAAACCTGAATCGCAATCCGCCGCCGCTCGCGCTGATCAGCCAGTACCTGCCGCAGGAGTATCAGGCGATCCGTGCCGGGCGTCTCAACTACCGGGCGCGCGATCTGATCATCCATCGCATCGGCACCGTGCTCGAGCAGTATTCCAGAGCCTGCCGCTCGGGCGAGTAATCCAGCATGAGTTACCTGGGGTTGGAAGAGGCCGTCCTGAGCAAAGGCGGTGCAAGCTGGACGGCGCGAGAGATCGAGCAGCAACCACACTCGTGGGTGCGCACGCAGGAAATGCTTGCAACGCATGCGCGTGCCATCGAGGCATTTCTTCGGCCGCTGCTTGCGCGGCAGGACCTGCGCATCATTCTGACGGGTGCGGGTTCGTCGGCGTACATCGGGCAGTGTCTGGCGCCGATACTTCTGCGCAGCCTCAACAGGCGCATAGAGGCGATCCCCACCACCGATCTCGTCAGTGCTCCACGCAACTACTTCCAGAAAGACGTCCCGACGCTCCTGATTTCGTTCGGCCGTTCGGGGAACAGCCCCGAAAGTGTCGCGGCGATCGATCTGTCCCGGCAGTGTGTGCAGGAGTGCTACCAGCTCGTGTTCACGTGCAACGCCGAGGGCAGTCTCTACACGAGCTGCCATGGGCGCGCGGATAGCTTCGCGATTCTCCTGCCCGATGAGACTCACGATCGCAGCTTCGCGATGACATCGAGTTTCAGCTGCATGCTGTACGCTGCCCTCGTGGTGTTCCGAGGCATCGCCACTTACGCCGATAAAGTTCACCGAATCGCCGCAACCGGCGCAGCCGTGATCAAGGCGTTCAACTGGCCTCTGCGGGTTCTCGCCGGGCGCGATCACGCAAGAGTGGTCTGGTTGGGCAGCAGTGGCCTCGCTGGCCTGGCAAGCGAAGCAGCGCTGAAAGTGCTGGAGCTGACGGATGGCGCCGTCGTTGCCGTGGGACATTCTCCTTTGGGCTTGCGTCACGGCCCCAAGACCATCGTCAATCGTGACACACTGGTCACGATGTTCGTGTCGAACGATCCACTGACGCGCCGTTATGATCTCGATCTGCTGCGTGAGCTGAGGCGCGATTCCGTTGCCTCGCCTGTGCTGGCGATCACGGCCGTGGCGGACGAAGCCGCGCTGGAAGGTGAGCATCTGCTGGTGCCGGACATGAGCACGGCAGACGACGCGGACCTGATGTTTCCGTTCGCTGTCTGTGCGCAGCTCTATGCATTCCATCGCTCACTGCGGGTGGGCAACTCTCCGGACGAACCGAACGCGTCGGGAATCGTTAGCCGGGTAGTGCGAGGCGTGACCATTCATACTCTCTGAACGAGCCCTCTGGCGGAGTTCCGACTGCGATGTATCTCGGCATCGACGGCGGCGGCACCAAGACCGCGTTTCTGCTCCTCGATGCGTCGGGGCGCATCCTCGCGACTCATCAGGCCGCGAGCTCGTACTACATTCAGGTGGGCATGGGGAACGTGGGCCACGCGCTCGCCTCGGGCATCAGTGCCACGCTGGCGAAGGCCGGTCGGTCGGTGGCCGACGTGTCGTTCGCTTTCTTTGGTCTGCCTGCGCATGGAGAAGATCGCGCGCAGACTGTGATTCTCGATCAGCTGCCTGCCGCGGTGATGCCGCAGGGAAAGTACCTCTGCGGAAACGACATGGTCTGCGGGTGGGCCGGGTCGCTCGCCTGTGGCGATGGCATCAGCGTGGTGGCGGGCACGGGTTCGATCAGCTACGGCGAGTACGCGGATAAATCCGCGCGCTGCGGCGGCTGGGGCGAGTTGTTCGGCGACGAGGGTTCCGCTTACTGGATCGCTTGCGCGGGGCTCGCGCTGTTCTCCCGGATGAGCGACAACCGGCAGCCGAAGGGTCCGCTCTACGACATTTTCCGATCTCGTCTGAGTCTGGGCGAGGACCTCGATCTCGCCGCCAAGGTCTACTCCGAGTGGGGCGGTGAGCGCGACAAGATCGCCGCGCTGGCGAAGCGGGTTCACGAAGCCGCGTTAGCGGGAGATGTGGACGCTGGCGAGATCTTTGCACGCGCGGGCCGCGAACTGGCTGCACTGGTCGACGCAACCCGGCGCTCGTTGCAGATTCCAGCGGGCGTAGCAGTGCCGGTTTCGTACTCCGGCGGCGTCTTCAACACGGGACCTCTCGTGCTGGGCTCATTCAGGACTGCGTTGGCGTCGCTGGCATCGGACTACGTGGTTCGCACACCAAGATTCTCGCCTGTTATCGGTGCTGCTCTCTATGCCGCAAGGAGAGCGGGCGCGGCACTCAGTGAAGAGGCATTGGGTCGGCTCGAAGGGCAGGCGTCGGCTGTGTCGCGGTCAGAGTAGCCTAGCGTTGTATCGCGCTACGGCGCGACGCGGCTACGGCGCGACGCCGAGACGCCGCTACGGCGCGACGCCGCGGCTCAGCGCCCGGTGCGAATGACTTCGACGCCCTGTTTCGCCAGCTCTTCCAGGACATCGGGGCTCACGCCCTCGTCGGTGATGAGCTTGGAGATGCGGCTGGGCTCGATGATCCGGTGCAGGCAGACTTTACCGAATTTCGACGAGTCGGTGACTACGATGATCTCCGCGGCCGCATCGCACATCATGCGGTTCAGGATCGCTTCGGCCTCGAAGTGCGTGGTGACGCCCTTCTGCATGTCGAACCCGTCGACGCCCAGGAACAGCTTGTCGACGGAAAGCTCCTGAACGGCGCGTTCCGCCTGGGTGCCGAACAGCGACATATTCTGCCGCCTCAGCGCCCCCCCCAGCATCAGTAACTGCAACCCTTCGCGCCCCGCGAGCTCGTTCGCAATGGCGAGGTCGTTGGTGACCACGGTCATGTCGACGCCGTTAGGGAGGTTGGTAGCGATCTGCAGCGTCGTCGTACCGGAGTCGAGGATGACTGAATCGCCCGCATGAATCAGCGCCGCCGCCGCCTTGCCGATGGCGGATTTCTCAAGTGAGAACAGCCGCCGCTTGGTCTCGAGCGCGGCTTCGGATGCGGGGCTCTGCACATCGCGCAGCACGGCGCCGCCGTACGAACGGGCCGCCGTGCCGATTTTCGCGAGAAAATTCAGATCCTGGCGAATAGTCTGGGACGACACGCGAAACGTGCCCGCGAGCTTGTCGACCTGCACACTTCCTTGTTCGCGCAGCAGGCTGAGTATTCGCTCGCGCCGCTTGCTGGTATCCCGTTTGCTCGTGTCGCGCATCCCTGCATTGTAAGCGATTGAATTCACGAGTGTCATGAACTCAGAACGCCACGAGGCGATCGTAGACGCGCCGGATCTGCAAGCCGCGCAGTTGCCCGCGTCCGCCTTTGATTTCACTGATCATGACGAGCTGCTTGCCGCCTTTGCGAAGCTCATAGCGGTTCACGCGCGTGACGCCATCGGCGGCCTTGAGCTCGGTTACGAATGTGTCGCCCTGCCAACCGCAACGCTGGTCCACCGCATCGCCATTTGACAGTCGCACCTTGGCGCTCTCGCCAGGCTTGCACGTGTTGGTTTCATCGTAAGTGCGGATCGTCAGGGCATCCGGCCGCTGCTCGATCTCGAACTGTTCGCGCGTTGCCAGGAACGAGTCGAGGGGCACCCGCATGGACCCTGTCGGCTCCGGATCGTCGTCGGGCCGATCGCCGGCACCGCCTCGCGTTCCGCCCCGCCTGCCGCCCCCGAGGGTGCCGCTGATCGTGCCGCCCCCAAAGATGTCGCCGACGTCGATGCCGTTATTGCCGCCGCGGGAACCGCGGCCTGTGGGAGGGGGGCCCGGGTCCATGCCTTCATCGCGTTTCTTCGCGACGACTTTCTGCGGGTCGTCACTCAGGTCCGGGTTGAGCTTCCACAGGGCCGACAGGTTGAGTTCCTTCGGGGCGGTGGTCTTGAAGTCCGCCCGGGCGACGCCCAGGCCCGTCATCGTCACCAGGGCGAGCAGGGCGCACGTCACCCTGACCTGCGTTTCACGGGGATTCGGCACGCAGCCCATTTCGTATCTCCGGGGTTTCGAGTCGGAAGGAGTGTACGTGCCCTGCATCTCCCGAAGGACAGATGCGGCCCGCATGCCACACATGACACGCTACGCTACCCCTTGGTTCCCCCGTTTCACGGACGGTTCGCGACAAATGAACGACACCACCGCCGGCGCACCTGCCGCCGCACCGGCGTACCAGCCCGCGTTTGTGGTGCTGGGCGCGATCAGCTTCTGCCATCTGTTGAACGACATGATGCAGTCGTTGTTGCCTGCGCTCTATCCGATGCTGAAGACGTCTTACGATCTCAGCTTCGGACAAATCGGCTTCCTCACGTTCACTTATCAGATCACGGCGTCACTGCTGCAGCCGATCATCGGCGTGTACACCGACCGCCAGCCGCGGCCGTATTCGCTGGCGTTTGGCATGGCGTCTACGCTGATCGGGCTCGTGGTCCTCGCTTACGCCACCAACTTTGGCGCGCTGCTGATCGCCGCCTCGTTGATTGGAACCGGCTCGTCGGTGTTCCATCCTGAATCATCGCGCGTGGCGCGCATGGCCTCCGGCGGGAGACACGGGCTCGCTCAGTCGGTGTTCCAGGTGGGGGGCAATGTGGGTTCTGCGATAGGCCCGTTGCTCGCCGCGTTCATCGTTCTGCCGCGCGGGCAAGCAAGCGTGGTGTGGTTCTCCGCCGCCGCGGTGGCCGGCATGTTCGTGCTGTTTCAGGTGGGCAACTGGTACAAGGCGCACGGCCTCGCGCGTCTGAAACCAAAGAAGCGCGCTGGCGCTGCCGTCGCACTGGAGCAGCCGCGAAACGTGCGGCTGGCTATCGGAATTCTGCTGGCGCTCATCTTCTCGAAGTATTTCTACATGGCGAGTCTCACCAGCTATTACACGCTGTATCTGATCGACCGCTTTCAGGTTTCGGTGGGGCACTCGCAGATACTGATGTTCGTGTTCCTCGCGTCCGTGGCGGCGGGCACGATCGCGGGCGGGCCGCTCGGGGATCGCTTCGGGCGCAAGTACATCATCTGGATTTCGATTCTCGGGGTGTTGCCGTTCACGCTACTGCTGCCGCATGCGAATCTTTTCTGGACTGCCGTGCTGACAGTGCCCATCGGGCTGATCCTTGCCTCGGCTTTCCCCGCCATCGTGGTGTATGCGCAGGAGTTGATGCCCGGCCGCACTGGAACCGTTGCAGGCCTGTTCTTCGGTTTTGCGTTCGGCATGGGTGGCGTTGGAGCCGCCGTGCTCGGCAAGCTTGCCGACACCACCAGCATCACGTTCGTCTATCAGTTGTGCGCGTTCCTGCCTTTGCTTGGCTTGCTCGCGGCGTTCCTGCCTAACGTGGAGCGCGATAGTTCTCGCTGATCGTCTCGTGAATGAAGCGCAGCTTGTCTATCACGGGCGTGGATAGAACGAACGGGTAGCTGTCTGCCAAACCCAGCCCGCGGCTGAAGTTGTTCAGCACGTAGGTGAGCGGCAGCCAGGCTTCGACCATGCGGTCGAAGTTTTCGTGAAGCGGTTTGCTGGGGTCCACCGGCGCGCGCATCTCGGGCTCGTCGGACCGTTTGGGCTTGATCGAAAGACCTGCTGCCCCTGCCGTTTCCAGTGCGTCCGCCATGTGCAGGAAGTGCGCCCAGGACTCTGCCCAGTCTTCCCAGGGGTGCATCGTCGCGTATGCGCTGATGAACTGGGTTTCCCACTGCGCCGGCGGCCCGTTCTGATAGTGCGTGTTGAGCGCGGCCTGGTAGTCCGCACGCTCATCGCCGAACAAAGCCCTGAAGGCATCGAGGCGCGGGCTGTTCTGGATGAGCCGGTCCCAGTAGTAGTGGCCGATCTCGTGGCGGAAGTGGCCGAGCAGGGTGCGATACGGTTCGCGCTGCAGCGTGCGCTGCGTTTCGCGCTGGACGTCGTCGGCTTCGTCGATGTTGATAGTGATGAGGCCATTGTCGTGCCCGGTGAGCACGCGCTCCGCATCTCCCGACCGCGAGTTCTCCTTGAGCTCGAAGGCCAGGCCCTCCGGGCCCTCTGCAGTCTTCGGCGCCACGGGTAATCTCAGTTTCAACAGGTCGTACATCATGCGGCGCTTCGCCAGCTCCAGGCGAAACCATGCGGTTCGGTTCCCTGCGACGGACAGATCCGGAATCACGCGGGTGAGGCGGCAGGATCGGCACAGCGCCTCCGGGTCGTCCGCGGGCACGGCCCAATTGCAGATGTTCTCCTGCGCGTAGTTGACGCAGAGTCGAAAGCTGCGGCCTTCGAGGCCTTTCGCGTTCGATCGCCACAACCCATCCGGGCCTTGCTCGAGCGCTGCCAGCATGCCGTCGTCTGCCAGATAGGCGAGCAGGTGTTCGCAGTTCAAGCAGCGGGCGTTCTCGAAAACGACGAGGTTCTCGCAGTGCGTGCAGTGGAAGGTTTTCATCGCGATCTCGGCAGGGAGGCAGATGGGTGTGCGTGTCGCGGCGTCGCGAGCGCTCCAACAATGCGGCATCGGCGCGGCTGTTCCAACCTCGATTTGCTGTCAGAAATGTCTTACGCCACGACGCGACATTTTGGCGCATGTTCCTTTTCGGTGCACGCGCCGGAACCTTGCCTGAGGCGGACCGTTAGCTGTGCGCATCGTTGCGTTAAGGCCTGCGTTGAACCGTCTAACTGTTGTCTGGAGGAGAACATCATGGGTCGCGGAATTCTGTTGTGGATGCTCGGTGTGCCGATTCCCATCATCCTGCTGCTGGCGATGTGCTCGCACCATTAATAAGAACCTGACTTGAATAGGGACACTGCTATGGAAACCTACGCTACCGGGCGAGTCAGTCCGCTCGCTTCGGATTCTCCGACGGTTGAGGCATCGTCTTCGGCGGTGTCCTGGGCCGCAATCATTTCCGGCGCATTTGCCGCCGCGTCGGCTTCGTTGATTCTGCTGGCGCTGGGGTCGGGGTTGGGCCTCGCCTCTGTGTCACCTTGGGCTGGGAGCGGCGCTTCAGCCACGACGTTCACGGTGATGACGGCCATCTGGCTGATCGTCGTGCAGTGGTTTGCCTCTGGGCTCGGCGGCTATCTCACTGGAAGGTTGCGCACGAAGTGGGTGAGCGTGCATACCCATGAAGTGTTCTTCCGGGACACGGCGCATGGCTTTGTCACTTGGGCCGTGGCGACGGTAATCAGCGCGGTTGTGCTCACCTCTGTCGTGTCGTCGGTTATCGATTCGGGTGTGAAGGCCGGCGCAACGGTCGTCGCCGGTGCTGCGCAGGGAGCTGCTGACGCCGCAGGGTCGTCCGTCACTCCTTATGATGTCGACAGTCTGTTTCGTTCGACTCAACCCGCCGCTGACGCATCGAGCGCGGATGCGCGGGCCGAGGCGACACGCATCCTCTCCAAGAGTGTCGCGAGCGGTGAGTTGCCGGCAGCCGATCGCACGTATCTGGCGCAGCTGATGGCGGCCAGAACGGGCATTTCTCAGCAGGAAGCCGAAGCACGTCTGGATGCCACGACTGCACAGATCAAAGCGGCTGAGATCAAGGCGCGAGCAGCGGCTGACGTCGCGCGCAAGGCCGCTGCGCTGGCATCTGTCTACACCGCTTTGTCGTTGTTGATCGGCGCATTCATCGCGAGTGCCGCAGCTGCGCTGGGCGGGCGGCAGAGGGATGCGCATCCCTGAGCAATGCCGTTGGGATGACCTCGAAAAGCGGCGCTCCGAGCGCCGCTTTTCCGATTGGGATGCCAATCACGCTCCAAGCCGCCCGGCGATAGAGTTCTCTAGCGCAGCCCTGCATCCGCATGCTCGCGAGTAAATTCTATTCAGTTCGACCGCTGCGAACGTTCGATAGGCTTGTCGCGAAACTGATCCAAATTCGCTGGCATGAACTCAAACATGCTCATCAGCACATTAACCGTCGCCGGTGAGGCCTCGTCCCATTCAATACCTACGCCACCGAAGGTTGACCGCACTACGTGCGCCGACAGCTGACACCTGCTGAGGTGGCGGCCTCGCCGCACGTCGAACATCACCTTGATTCGACTCATCAGCGGCGGCTTCAGGCGGATTTCCACGAAGGCGCCGCTGACGCTCAGATCCACCACTCTTGCGAGTCCCGACGAATCGGGAAAGGGCCCGATCCGCACCACTTCATTCACCGGTATGCGCCGGCCCCAACGATGCTCCATAAATACCTCGGCGGGTGTCGTCCAGACTGCCCAGCTGACGCGTCACCCGGTTGCGTCATGTGAGTCCCCTGAATAACTAACGCGCGGAACGCCGGGTTGGATCGCCCGCGATGGAATTATTTGCCGTGATGCCCGTGAGGATGGAACGCGGATGGGAATCCGGGTGACCCTCGACGGGGTCACTCCTGGTCCGTGTCCTTATCCTTCGCCTTCTGCTTGTCCTTGTCCTTATCCTTGTCCTTATCCTTATCCTTATCCTTGGCTTTCTCCTTCTCCTTCTCTGGCTCTTTGCTCTTCTCGCGATTGGTAAACCGGGCGTTGCCCAGGCCGGTGCCGATGGTGAGTATTCCCCAATGCTTCACATCGTCCATCCACGGCAACTCGCTGAGGCCCTGCACGACCGCGTCGTTGTGCATGACTACCACCGTGTCGTGGTCCCCGATCGTTGGGATGGCCTCGCGCAACAGTTGGGGCAGGTTGAAGCTCTTGTGCTCCCAATTGCCCGGCAGGTTCTGGCCGCCACGTGCGATGGAGCCATCCCCGAGAATGACACCGGGACAACCGATGCCGATGAAAGGAGCGAGCTGCAAATCATCTTTGGCGGCTCGCTTGATCAGCGCCTGCAGCATGTCGATGAGGCGCGCCACGGCGTGCTCGCGCTTCGGGTCGTCATCGGCGTGGCGCCACAGCTCGAAACGGCCGACGGTGGCCTCGGACAATTCGGCTTTCTTCTTCCTGGGCAGCTCGACGATACCGGTGCGGATGTTGGTGCCGCCGATATCAACCGCGAGGATGCTGTCGTGGCCCGCCAGAATCCAGGACGGAACCAGGTGGATGCTGCCGATCAGCCCCGCGTGATCGGAAGGGTAGCGAATGGGCTTCAGTTCGACCTTACAGCCGCCGGCCTTCAGGATGACGGCCGTGCGGCCAACGGCCAGTTCGCCGATGCGACTCTCGCGAAGGCCGCCGCCGACGGCGATGCGCTGGGTGCCCTTCCAGCTCTTCACGCGCAGGAAGCGGCGAATGACGGTGGCGAATTCCTGGGAGAATTCCTCGATGGCCCCGTGAATCACTCCTATGGCTTCGGCATTGCCCTCCACGAGAATCTTGTCGAGTTGCTTCTTGCTGAGTGCTTCACTTGGGCTGTCCCCGAGCGGGTCGTCCGCCACCTGGCTCACGCGCTCACGCCAGTCGTCGAGAATGGCCTGGAACGCACGCCGGCTCGCCCGGTCGCCAACGAAGCCTTCGGCGCTTCGCAGCTCGGCGTTGTAAGCGTCGACGGTTACCAGGCTTAGTTGCTCGGCGCCGTGCGCCAGCAGCGAAGAAGGGGCTTCAGCCGTATCAGGCATGTGCGTCACTCGTATGGGGCGCCTGCGGCGCGGATTCGGGTTACTTTTCGGCACCTGAGGCCGAGGGCACGAGTGGGTCGCAAGCTTGGGGCCCGAAGTGGCACCGGGTAGGTCTCGGTTCCCCTCTTAGCCGCCCGGGGATTGAGGGCCTCTTGGGTCCAATCCGTATCCCTGTTGAGCGATTTTAAATACCCCGTTCATCCCTCAAGCTACGCCGTAGAGGAGCGCAGCCCAATGACCCACACTCCCGCGCCCAACGCGGCACCTTGGCACCCCGGCGAGGTCACCCTCCAACAAACCGTTGGAGCCGCGAAACGCATGGCCTTGCACGGCCACCGCATCTTCCGCGACCACCTGGTCGAGCAACATCGCAATTTCTATCCGCAACTGCCGTTCTTGCTGGCGGGCGCCGTCGACCCGCGCGGGGACGTGTGGGCCACTGTACTGACGGGCCGGCCGGGCTTCGCATTCTCTCCCGACCCTCACACGTTGACTGTCGAGACCGCTCGGAACGCGTCTGATCCGGCGCAGGCCGGTATGGAGCACGGCGATGCCATCGCGCTGCTGGGAATTGAGTTACACACCCGCCGCCGCAACCGGCTGAACGGTTCCATTCGTCGCGCGAGCGCGGATCGCTTCGACGTCGTCGTCGGGCAGGCGTATGGAAACTGCCCGCAATATATCCAGCTGCGCGATTTTCAATTCGTGCGCGAACCGTCGGCCGCTCCGCCGTTGCCGGCGAAAAGCCTCGCAACGCTGGATGAGCCTGCACTCGCGATGATTCGCCGCGCCGATACCTTCTTCGTGGCGTCGTACGTCGATCGCGATGCCGGCCAACGGCAAGTGGATGTTTCCCATCGAGGCGGCAAGGACGGCTTCGTGCGCGTCGGCCCCGACGGCGTACTGACCATCCCTGATTTCTCGGGCAACCAGTTCTTCAATACGCTCGGCAACATGCTGGTCAACCCCAAGGCGGGCCTGGTGTTCATCGATTTCGACACCGGCGACCTGCTCCAGCTCTCCGGCGACGCCGAAGTCGTTCTCGACTCCCCGGAAATCCCCGTCTTCGAAGGCGCCGAAAGACTATGGCGTTTCACGCCCCGTCACATCGTGCACCAGCCCGACGCGCTGCCGCTGCGCTGGGTGTTCGAGGCGGAAGGCTGGTCGCCCGAGGCGCTGCGGACGGGGCGGTGGCGGTAGCCCGCCGTTAGGCGCGGAGTGCCAGCGCCTTTGTGAGATCCGCGTGCTCGAACGCGCTTGCCATTCTGCGCACTTCAGCCTGAGCCGCTCCCGCAGCGACGGCGGTCTCGCGCCAGGTCGACGTCACTGTCGCCACGGCCTTGATGATTCCCTTCGCGGCCTTTGCCGCGATGCTGAAGTATTCGGCCGCCTCGATGACAAGGTCGAGATCGCACGTGCTGTCATCAAGCGTGATGCTGGTGGTCAAAATTCGCTCGCGCACATCAGTTGGCGTGGGATTGACATCGTACAAGGGCGAGAGCGTCCAGCCGTTGCGGCTTGTCCATAGAAACCCGTGGTTGCGCAGGTGATCGTCCACGTTGGAGATGAGTACGTTGAATACCATCCGCCGAAACAACTCCTGCGTGTCCTGCACCGCATGCGCGCCGTGTTGAATGATCACGTCCACGAGTTCCGGGTAGCTGCCGCGTTCTCCATCCTTCAATCCCATCATGGATAGCGCGGATAAGAAGGGGATACGCGCGTTCCCTTCGCGATCGAAGCGACGCGAGAGCAGCGCGGGTTTTTCTGAAACGCGGACCAGTTCATGCGTGGAAGTGCGAAGGCCTGCGCGCGTTGCGAGTGTCAGGGCAACCGCTTCCCAGAGCTCCATGCTGTAGTCGTCCGTCTCTTTAGGGAACTTGGCGATTGCCAGTCTCCCGTGCTGGTCGATTACGGACGCTTTCGGGCGCGCGCCCCCCAGTGACGAGCCTGGCGCGAAGATCATCTGCAGATCTTCGTCCGTTTCTTCATCACGCAGAATTCGTTCGGTGACCTGGAGCAGGCGGCCGAGCTCTATCAAACCCGGCACACCCTGCGCCGTCGGTGCCTGGAACTGCTGTTCGCCCGCGTTTCGGAAGCGCAGTGCGCCGAGGCGCGAGACATCTGAAACGCCCAGCAGATAGTCGGCTTCCATGAGTGTTCGCACGGGTCTCTTTTCGCGTTCAGCGTTTCTTCGCTCGGCACGTTGCATTAGGCGGCGACCCCAGGTGTCAGGAGCGGAATCGCCAATCGAACCGAAGATCCGCAAGCCTTCTGCTGGAGCAAACGCCCCGCGGTTCAGTGTGAGCGCGGGTTCGAGAGAAAAGCGGTCCGCATCGTCGAGCCAGGTCGGGTGATATTCGAAGCTGGTGGTCTCGGCTCCTCTGCGGGCGTGGCGATGAAGTGTCCCCACGCGCTTCAGCCCCCGAGCGAAATCGATGTGGACTTCGATGTTATTCGCCATTTGCGGTCTCCGGCGGCCGGCGACGCAGGCGAATGCGCTGAGGCAAGTTCTCGGCCGCTGCGGCTAGACCTGCGGTGTCCCGGCTTGGATCGGCGACCTGGCTCAATCCGTCCAGAAGACCGAGCGCTTGTAGCGCGGCGGCATAAATACCGATGCCGACGGTGTAGTCGCCGGCCTCGATTCGGCGCAGCGTCGGCCGGCTGGTGAAAGCGCGCTCGGCGACGACTGCGGCAGGCAGCCCCCGACGACGGCGAGCGTCGCGAATATCGAGCCCCAGCTTCCGGAGCGTGCGTCGGACCGCGAGCGAAGGGCGATGTGGGGTAGGCATGATGGAATCATCGTGTTCCCTTAATGGCGTTTAATGTAACACGAAGGTTCCATTTACTTCGAGGGTGCGGTTAGCCGTTATCGGCAGGAAAGGTAACCTGTTGATCTGCATGGTATTTAGTACCGTAGAACGGCGAGTGTTGGCCGCCGTGTTCTGCCAATGACGTCCGAACTCGCCGCCAACTGTCGTGCTGCCTCGACGCCGCGAGCTGTTCCCAACCACGACTCTCAGGATTCTTAACGCCCGATTTTGATGTGGTAGGATGCGCGCCCGCGATGGCCCGGCCGACGCCTTTGCAGTGTTGGCGGCAGCAGATCCGGGCTCGAAGGAGTGAATCCTTCGACTCTCCGCCAGCCTCGACACAGCGAGCGGCATGCAGGTTTCTTTCGGCGCGGCCGTAGCTCAGTTGGATAGAGCGCCTGGCTACGAAGAAGTCAACCGATGGTTCGAATCGGGCGGATTGGGTAGGCGAGTCAGGGGTTTAGAAGAAGGCACTGTGCCGCACGGAATGCGGAGTGACCAGAACGTGACCAAGGTCGGTCGGAACGGTTTATCTGCGCGCCTGTAGCTCAGTTGGATAGAGTACTTGGCTACGAACCAAGGGGTCGGGAGTTCGAATCTCTCCAGGCGCGCCAACT
>JBDTUL010000014.1:0-26940 GCA_040007735.1 Gammaproteobacteria bacterium
GGGGTGACTCTCCCCTCATCGAACCATGGCTAGCGCGCGTGGCTTGGGTGGGTGCGCGAACGATCGCCCCATTCAGGGGCGGCGACGCAAGACCGCCTACGCGACCCCACCCCTCGGCCTCCGCTACCAGCGCGACCCAGCTCCGCCATCCAGCCTGGCCCGCCAAAAACTGATGCAACCAATTCGGGCACGCCCAGATCGAGGTCCATACCTTCCCAGTGCAACCCGCCGCCGCGACCGAGAACCTCGACTGAACGGATGACGCGCACCGGCACACCCCGGAGGTGAGGGACGAGCCGTACCGGGATCTGCACGATTGCGCCATTGGTCAGCTCGATCTGTAACGCTTGCTTGCGAGGCAGGTAATTCGCACTCGCTGCTCTGGGCTCTGTTCGCGCCAGCCGCCGGCCGAGCGCGGATGCCTTGGCGAAGTTATTGCGCAGCTCTTTCTCGACCCAGTCAGGCGATGCCATGAACTTCCCTCCACCGTTGCTTCAACGGTTCGCGATTCCTCTGGATTTCCCGCAGCACTGCGCGTAACTCCTTGCGCGACAGGCCGTAATTGTCCATCACATAAGGCTGCGGTGCTGTTCGACCTAACGCGATTCGCGCCTCGCCGTCGCACCCGATGACGTGAACGTGGGCGGCCAGTGGTCATTCGAATACATCCTAACCTGCAAGCCTCGATAGCGGAAGACAGTGACCATGACAATTATCCAAACGCTTGGGTTATTAAGTTTCGTGACCTTGAACGCGGCTCCGGGAGGCACTTTAGAGTGCGCAGGCGTGCGCGCTACACGCGCATTTCGGGTGTGAATGGCGAGAAATGGTCGCGATGCATAGGAAAAAGGCTGCAGCTCGTACGAACGTACGAAGCTGCGAGGGAATGGAAAATCTATCGAACCGTGAAGCGGGCGGAGTCCAGTGTGTGACCGGCGGAATCTTCGAGGGCGAGTAGGTAGGTGCCGCGCTGAGGGGGCCACATCACACTTTTCTGCGCGGGGCCGATCAGCGAGCCGTTGAGGCGGAGTACGGCGCCGTCGGCCGCGCCGCGTGCGGAGAGCGGCACGCGTTGGTGCTTGGATGGGATGTCTGGGTCGATCGCGATGATCATGCCGTTCGCGGGGCTGGCGATGCGGGCGATTTCCGAGGCTACGGTGATGGAGGTTGTGTGCGATGGGTGGCTTGTGGTGTTGCCAGGCGGCGGCGAGCTGGAGCCCGCAATCGGCGGGCGGCTCGGAGTGATGTTCGAGAGAAGAAGTTCGTTGCGCGCTGGTTCGACGGCGGGAGAGAACTTGGCGAGTGTCGTGACTACGTTTGGTGGCGCAATCGGCGCGGGCGAGGGGAGTCGCGCGTGAAGTGCCATCATGATGTCGTGCCACACGGGTGCGGCGCCGGTGACGCCGCTCACGTCGTGCATCGAGTCGCCTTCGAAGTTGCCCACCCACACGCCGACAGTGAACCGTCGTGAGAAGCCGATGCACCAGTTGTCGCGCATGTCCTTGCTGGTGCCCGTTTTGACGGCGCTCCAGAACGGAGTGTTGAGGTGATTGTCGAGGCCGAACGTGACGGTGCGCGCCGCGCGGTCACTGAGAATATCCGAAACGATGAAGCTGGAATCGGGATCCATCTCCAGGCCGCCCGGCGATTGAGGGCTCTTGAGAGCAACGGCAGTGATCGCCGCCCCCTGTCCCCCACGCGCAAGAATGCGATACGCCTGTACCTGCTCCCAAAGGCTGACCTCAGCGGATCCCAATGCCAACGAGAACCCATAAAAATCGCCCGGCCGCGTGATTCCGGCGTACCCCAGCGCATGCAAACGTTCCCTAAACGGTTCCACACCAACAAGTACCAGCGCGCGCACCGCCGGCACGTTGAGCGAACTGCCGAGCGCCGTGCGTACGCTGACCAACCCTTTGAAGTCCCGGTCGTAGTCCTGCGGAAGATAGATTCCGCTGGCCGTGTCGAGCGTGATCGGCGAATCATCGAGCAGTGAAGCGGCAGTGAGGTAGCGACGCTCGAGCGCCAGCTCATACAGGAACGGTTTGAGCGTGGACCCGGCCTGGCGCCGCGCACGCACACCATCCACGTTGCGCGCACGTGAAGCCGGCCCGGCGGACCCGACGTACGCGAGCACATGCCCAGTCTCGTTCTCGACGACCAGCGCAGCCCCATCGCGAACGTTGCGCGATGAGAGGCCTGCAAGATGCTCACGCAAGGCATTCATCGCGAGCCGCTGCAGATTGATGTCCAGAGTGGTACGAACTCGTTCGCCCGGCTTCCGCAGCAAGGCATACGCGAGCTGTGGAGCAAGCGAGGCCGCTGCAACGCCCGCCGTCGATGTGTGGCGAGAGAGGCGTGGGGCGCCTTCGCGTCCGACCAGGGCCGGCTCGATTGTAAGGTCGGGCAGCCCGCCGTCGCGGGCGGCTGTCCGGCCTTCCGTCCTGCCCGCGCTTTGCTCGTGCGTACCTGAATAGTTGCCGAGAATCGCCGAAGCTGTTTCACGCACTGAGGCGCAATCCACGCTGACATGCCGGGCAGCGGCGCGCGAGCAGGCGCGCGCGTCAACACGGTCGATGGGAGCGCGCGGCGCAGGCAGGAGCGCGGCGAGTACCAGGCTCTCAGGCAGGCTCAATCCAGACGGCGCCTTGCCAACCAGCATTCGAGACGTGGCACCAATGCCCTGCAGTTCGCCGCGAAAACCAAGCAGGTTCAGGTAGGCCTCGAGAATCTGCGGCTTCGTCCACCGCGCTTCCAACGCGCGAGCCATGCGAATTTGCGCGAGCTTGCGCTTCCATGCGCCGCTGGAAGCACCCGCCCGCACTCGCGGGTCGAGCAGGGCTGCAACCTGCATGCTGATTGTGCTCGCGCCTCGTCGTCGTTGGGACACGCCCTGGTCCCGAAGCGCGGCCAGCATGGCACCCCAATCAACACCTCGGTGTTCCCAGAAGTGACGATCCTCACCGTCGAGAATCGCGGCGATCAACGCAGGTGATACCCCACTCAACGGCACCCAATCGAAGCGGCGCACTTTGAAATCCATGCGCTGCTCGTCGAGCACTGCACCGTTTCTGTCGAGCAGATATGCCTCGGAAGGTGTCCACTGCGACTTGACCGACGCGAAGTCAGGCGCAGTGCCAGCGCTCGCGGCCCAAAGCGCGGCGCCAACCGCGAGCAACCCAACAGCAACGCAGAGAGCGCGCCTCCGGGACACCAGCGCGCCGACGGTGCGCAGCCCAACAGCGGCTCGCTTCCGCGACATCAGGACGCGGGCGGCGAGCTGCCCGACAAAAAGGGCGATTGCTCGCAGCCGTGCCATCAGGGTGCGGGCTCCACGGTGACGGCGGCATTCGGCGATTCGCCGAGCATCTCCGGTGCGTACATAGCTTCAACGCGCGTTGCGGGCAGCAGGAACGTCCCCGGGTTGTTGAGGCGCACGGTGTACTCGACAACCCACTGGCCCTTGGGCACGAACCGGTAGTAAGCGCGGAACGCCTCGAAGCGCCTCTCCTCGAACGCCGGCCATACCCAACCTTCGCGTTTCTCACCCGCCGTCAGAATCTGAGATTGACCGCCGAGGCCGCTGCCTAGCACGGTGGCGCCACCGGGCACGGGGTCCTCAACCGCAACCCAGCTCATATCGGATTGCGCATCCAACTCCAGCCGCACACGCGCCACGTCGCCGCGGCTCCACTTGCCCGCCTGGCGCTGCTCAACCGGGGTCACGGTGCGTTTGATCTTGAACCCGGTGGACAACGGAGCGTCGAGCGGCAACGCGGCCGTGGCACGCACCATCGCCCACGGACTCCCCGTGCCGCCGTGTTTGATAGAGAGTGGCAGCGTCCCGCTCTGCCAGGGAAGTTGCAGCGTGTGCTCATCGCCGGGCTTCCAGTTCACAGTCTCACTCTGCGACCCGTACCGAACAGCCGTAGCGCCGGTCACTGGCGCCGATTCGAACGCCGCGGAAAATTTCTCCATCGCCAGCGCTCCCCACGCGTTCGCAACGGTGGTGTTCCAATGCCCACGCTGCTGCCGGCCGAGCGCGCCGCGCACGAGCCGTGGCACATCCTCACGCCACTCCGGCCGATCAATCATTTCGAGCAGCAGTCTCACCGCATTGGAATCGGCCGAAATCATCAGCCACCACAGCGCATCGGTGCGCTCGGTGGAGAACGTCATCGTGGTGCCCTGAAAATTGAGGCGCGTGCGCAGAATGCCTTCCGCCGCCTGCGTCTTCTGCGCAGCCTGCGAGACGCCTTTCACACGTCGCAGGATTCCGAGCCAATCGATGACCGCCGACGTCGGCCACAACTCCGGCTCGAGCGTGATGCTGTCGAGCATCTTTGGTTGAGCCGCGCCATAGCGTGCGAGCGCCGCGATGGCCGCCAGCTTTCGAACAGTGAGGTCCGCAGTCGGCAACGCAGACTGCCGCACGATGCGCCCCTCGACAAACTGCTTCAGCGCCTGCACCAGCCGCGTGCGCGTTGCCTCAGGGATCTCCCAGCCAGCTTCGTTGGCCAGCGCCAGCACATACGCCGTAAGCGAGTCGTCGCCTTCGAGCTGTTCGGACGGGAAGTACTTCACCAACCCGTCGCGATCCAGGTAGGCGGGCAGCCGATCCATCCATCGTTCCCACATCGCCGAATCTCGCAGCGCCACGGCGCGCGACACGTTCTGCTCGAAGCAAATGTAGGGATAGAGCCTCATGTATTCGCGAACGCCGTCGAGCCCATCGCCCAGCTTCGCGCGCAACGTAACCTCGAGACCGCCGCGGCCGGGCACAGCCTGTCGTGGCCGTTCCGCAGGGACGTCGAGCGGCGCGGTGAGTTGCGCAAGCGTGGCTTGATAAGTTCGCACCGGATACGCCGCGATGACGGTCTCCGAGACTTTGAGTTTGTCGCGCGCGGCGCCGTCAGCACTCTGCGCGCTGACTTCCCAGGCCAGGTTGCTCGCGCCGACCGGCGCCGTGAAATTCCACGTAACTTCCCGCGCCTCGCCAGCTGGGATCTCCACTCGCTGAGCGTTGAGTGCTGCACTGGCGGGCGTCACGGTGGCACCCACATCAACCGACATCGCCGTCTTGCCCGTGTTGCGCACGGTAAACGTCGCGGCATACCGGTCGCCTTCACGCACGAGCGGCGGCAACCCGGACAACAGGATCAGGTCCTGACTCGTCGCGATGCTTGCCGTGCCCGTGCCGAACAATTCACTGCCGGCATTTGCCACCGCCACGATGCGAAACGCTGTGAGCGAATCGTTCAATGGAATGGTGACCTCGGCCTTGCCCTGCGCATCGAGCTTCACGCGCCCTTGCCACGCGAGCAGTGTGTCGAAGGATTCCCGCGCTCGCTCGCGCCCACCCCCGCCCCCATGAGGCACCGCTTTGCGCCCGAAGTGACGCTTGCCCACCACCTGCAGTTGCGCGGTGGAGGTCCACACCTCCAGCCCGCGTTTGCCCATCATCGCGTCCAGCAGTGCCCAGCTGGGGTTGGGCGCGAGTTCCAGTAGCGCCTCGTCTACGGCTGCGAGCGCGACTTCGGCGCCTTCAGGCAGCAACGTGCCGTCCGCGCGCTTCACTTCGATGCCCACTTTCGCCTGCTCGCGAATCGCATACGTGGCGCGCTCCGGCGTCACGCGCACATCGAGCCGATGCGGTTTCCAGCCGACGCGAATGGCCGCCTCGCCGAGACGATACGCAGGCTTGTTGAGATCGACGAGCGCGGTCACTTCCTTGCTGTCGTCCGAACTCTTCTTCCAGAGGCTTCGGGTGCCCACGCGTCCGCGCAAGGCCAACACCGACACATACACATTCGGCGAGTCCGCGGCCTCGATGGGCAATTTCACGACAGGCGCTCGCCCACTGAGCCTGGTGATGAAGCTTCTCATCACCCCTTCGCGCTCCACCGTGACGAGCGCGGTGGCGGACCGAAACGGCATGCGCACCTGAAAGCGCGCCACCTGGCCGACTTCGTACTCGGCATTCTCAGGCAGCACGTCCATACGGTCTCCGGCCGTGCCGCCGAACCACCAGTCATCCTTGCCGGCAACCCAGATGGCCGTCGTCGCTCCCGACACCTGCCCGTTTCCGTCGCGCGCTTCCGCGCGTACGAGCACCTCGCCCGACGTACCCGGCGCTACTTCGCAAATCAGCAGGCCTTGAGCATTCGTCTTGCCCTGGCACTGGGTCTTGAGTCTGGTGTTCTCGCGTGCGCTCTCGTAGGTGTAGAACCCGCCGATGAGCCGCTTGCGATAGGAGTAACTCTCCGAACTGTAGAGCGTAGCGGCCACTTGCCGCCCGGCGATGGGTTTGCCTTCGAGGTCCAGCACCACTACGCGAAAGCGCATCTGCTCGCTGCTCGCCGCCCAGCCTTCCGGGCGAATGCCGACACTGAGCTCCGCAGGCACCAGGCGCACTTGCCCGGTGGCGGTGAGCAACTCACCGTTCGCATCCGCGTATTCCAGTTCCGCAGTCAAATAGGAGGGGCTCTCTACCGCCGGAATATTCGGGATGGTGACCCGTGCGGCGCCCTGCGCGTCGAGCGTCACAGGCAGCACCTGCGCCTTGGTGGATTCCGTCGGCGCTTCGCCTTCGAAATCCAGATCAGCGCCGCTGCCTTCCATCATCTGCACGCCTTCGCTGACCGGCGCGCCACCAAAGCGGAAGTCGTCATATCCCGCGTGTTGCAGCGGCCATTGCTGAACGACGGTGCGCACCTTGACGGGCAACCCGGAGGCACCGCCGCCCGAGACGTAACCAACATGCAGATCGAGGGTGGCGTCGCGCGGCCGCACCAGTGGGCGTGCTGAGCCCTGCACACTCGCGCGCATGGTAGGCAGCCGGAATTCTTCGACCTTGAACTGACCGGATTGGCGAACGTTTTTCTCAGCGTCCTCGATGCCGACGGAGTAGTCGCCGAGCTTCGCCTCGGTGGGAATCTTCCAGCTCTGCCCGGCAATGCCGTCGGCGCCGAACTGCGCTTGCAGTTCATAGCGCTGGCCGCTGCCCAGATGCGAGATCACCACTTTGTAGTGGCCCGCCGCTTTCTCCGGCACGGCGATGCCTTCCCGCACGTGCCGCCGAAGGAAGTGCTTCATCGACACCGTTTCGCCAGCGCGGAACAGCGGCCGATCGAGCACGGTGTGAACGATGGCCGCATTCCAGCTCGAGCCCGTGTCGAGGCCGAACTGATGGGGCGCGATGCCTTTGTCCCAGCTCGAGAGCACGAAGCTGAAATCGTCTGCGCTGTTACCCGCTCCCTTCGACGCTGCCGCCATCACAGTGGCGGTCGCCATGATGGGCGCAGGCGAATAGCTCGTGCAGCCGTCATTGTCATGCGGCTCGCCGAGTGATTTCTGGATGACGGATATGCCGTCCTTGCTGGTGGAGCCGCGCCAGAGCTCATCGCTTTTGCAGAAGTCGCTCACTATCACCTGCGCGTTGGCGACCGGCTGCCCGCTGTCCAGGCGCGTGACCCACACGACAGAACTCTCGCGGCCCCACTTCAAATGCACGGACAGATTCGTCACCAATGCGGAGGTGGCAACGTATCGCGTGGTATCCCGCCCGAGCAGCGCGGCGCCCAGGCGGCGGCTTTCCAGCTCCAGCACATAGAACCCGGGCGCGGTCAGCGGAATGCCGACCACTTCGGCAGGCCGCGCACCTTCGGGCTTGCGGATGGACAGAGTGTCAGGGCGATCGGCCGCACCGAATACGGACTTCGATCCGGTGTCCTCCCGCCACTTCGATTGATTTTCCTTGTCGCGAACGTATTCGCCGTGCGGCGCATTGGCCTCGCGCACGCGGCGTAGCCAGCTGGCAACGCTATTCGCATCGTTGCCGACCCGAAGCCGGTGCCCCGGGATCGCCGCGTCGCGCCCGGCCTCAGCCGCATCCACGTTGCGCAAAGTCACGGGCAGCACACCACCCTCGAGCGCTTCCAGAATTCCAAACTCGCCGGAGAATTTCACGAGCGGCGGATACTCATCGATGCGAACTTCCAGCGGAAACCGCGCAGCGTTCTCGAGCGTTCGCCCCGCATCGTCGGTGAGCGATGTCGGCACGTCGAGTGACGCCGTGGCGCCATCCGGAAACGGAGCTTTGAAAGTAATGGACTCTACGACTCGGGAGCGCTGGCTTTCACTGGCATCCGGCATGCGCACATCGGCGCCGGCAACGCGCAGCCGCGTTCCGAACGCTTGCTCGCGCGGCACCGGTGCGCTGAACCGAACCACGATGGGCTGCATTGGCGTGCATCCCGCGCGCGGCTCGGTGCGCGTGCATTCGAGCGTGGCGGTGAATGCTGCGCGAACTTTGAAAGCAAGCTGCTGAGCGCGGCGAGTGGCGATGCCACTGGGGGCGGCAATGCCCGCGCCCCACACGAGTTGCACTTTGGTGGACTGAGGCAGGCGCCGTTGGCACTTCACGGCACTGATGAGTTCCTCAGCCTTCTCCATCGATCGGTCTCGCACACGGGCTTGTGAGGTGTCACCCGTCTTCCACAGCAACTCGTAGTAGGCGTAGCCAAGCTGCTTGCGCTGGGCAAGCATCGATTGACGCGCGTCTCCGCTGAGAACTTCCAGGGGGACGCGTTCGGAGATGCCTTCGATGACGCAGTACGCGTTGGCCCGAACGGTGTCCGCCGTCGCGGGCGAATCCAGTCGCAGCAGGAATATCTGGTCTTCATCCAGATCTTCCCGGCCATCGCGAGGGAATGATGCCTGGATGGCGGGTCCGCCGGTGTCGAAGCTGAATGTGCGGGTGCCGGTGAGCGCCTGGCCTGCCAGGGCTTTGATCGCCGGCTTCAGTGTGAAGGTGCAACGAAGACCGGCCGGGAGGTCCGCAGCGAAATCGTAGACCCAGTTGCGCCCGTCAGCCCAGCGGCCTTTCCCTGGCGCTGCGCAGTTGATGGTGAACGGATCCGCGAGCCGCGGATCGCCCAGCGCCACCATGGGCACTGAGAAACGCGCCGTTGCCTGCCGAACCTGTTTGGCAGAACCGCGCGGCGAAAAGATTTCGACACGCACGGCAATCGTCTGCGCGGCGACTTCAGGTTGCGCTGGCGCTGCGGCCGCGGGCTCGGCCGCGAAAGAGTGCGCGCTACATAGAAGAGCGAGCGCCGCGCTCGCAAGCGCATTCCGGAATCGTGAGCCCATTGAGAATCCCCATGCCGCGTTTCATGGGCATTCTACTGGGTTGGGCATCACTCCGCGGCACGTGCTCCATCGACTCGGAATCGTAAATTCGCCAACTGCTCCTGCGGCAGGACGCCGATGCCCGCGTCCACCGCCACGCGCTCGCCCCCGGCAAGCGCTTGCCCGATGCGCACAGTGCCTGCGGTCTGCAGAATGCGACCCGAGGCATCCACTAGCACCGGCGTGATGCGAATGTCGGAAAGTTTGATCGGAGCGCGGTTCTGCACAACCAGGATTACGCGGCCTCGCGAGTCCAGTTGCCCCGCCGTTGCCACATAGTTGCCTGGATTCTGTGGTAGGTCCATGCGCACCAACTCTCCGGCCGCGGCCTGCCCGATATCACTCTGCGAAGTCGCGGCGGCCTGGTAGTACTTCATGGCCTTCTGCGAATCCCCTCGCCCGCGCGCGAGCTCGCCCAGGAAATACGCCGCCGGCGCGGTGGGCAACAACTCTGCGCTGCGCGATAGCCACTCTTCCGCCTTTGCCTTGTTGCCCGCCCGGTATTGCGCGACACCCGCGCCGAGATACGACCCGTAGAAGCCCGAGTCGAGTTGAATGGCTTTCTCGTAGTAACCGATGGCCTTCTGAGGATCCTTCTCCGCCAGTGAAATCTCGCCGAGTGCCTGCTGGAAGCGTGCTTCCTTCGGTAACAGCGTCGCAGCTTCGTTCGCGAGCTGCTTCGCCTGCACGTAGTCTTTCTTCTGAGCGGCGGCCATCGCCTTGTCGTACTTGTCGTAGGCCGGTTTGATTTCCACCAGCGGCTTCACACGCGCCATGTAGCGCGCATCGCCCACATCTCCGCCGCGCCCCAAAGTATCGGCAGTGTGGATGTTGCGCTCCACGCGTTCTTCGGAAGGCGGGTGAGACGCAAACAAGCCGTCGAGAAACCCCTGCGCCTTCCCGCCGCTTTGCTTCGAGAGCCTGACGAAAGATTCCTGCAGAGTGATGGCGCCGGCGGGGTCGTAACCAGCGTGCTTCATGTATTTCATGCCGTACTCGTCGGCTTCCAGCTCCTGGTCGCGCCCATACTTCGTCTGCACGAGTTGCGCGCCGAGGCCGGCGCCCTGCAGAACCAACCCCGCCACGTTCTGATCCGCGCCGCCGATGGCAGCGCCTATGGTGGCCGCGGCCAGACCTGCCTGGAGCAATGTGCCGCGCTCCTGAGCTTTGGCGCCGTGGCGTGCCGCTGCGTGCACGATCTCGTGCCCCAGCACAGCCGCTAGTTCCGATTCGCTTTTCAGCTCGGTGAGCAGGCCGCGGTTCACGGCGATCTTTCCACCGGGCAGTGCCCAGGCATTCGGCACGGAGCTGTTCAGCACCACGAATTCGTATGGCAGCTTCCGGTCCGACACGGCCGCAAGTTTCTGGCCGACTTCGCTTACGTACGTGGTGAGATCGGGGAGTATCTTGAAGTCGCCGCCTTCACTCTGACGAGTGGGCGCGTATTGCTGCTCGCCGATCTGCAGCTCTGACGCTTCGGAGACAAATTGAATCTCGCGCTTGCCGGTGACGGGATTGGTGCCGCAAGCACACAGCACGAGAGCCAGCAGGGCGCCGCTGAAAAAGCGGACTTGTTTTGAGTTCATGGGACGCTCCTCTCACGAGGGCCCCATGATGCGCCGAGTGCGCTACTTCGAGAAGTCGGGGTTGGGGGTTTCGCTGCGCGCCACAATGGCCGTGACGGCGACGTCCGACGTCACATTGCCTAGCGTGCGAAAGATATCCGGGATCACTTCGACCGCCAGCAGCAGCGGCAGCAGCTCCAGCGGCACGCCCATTGCTAGCGATATGGGCACTGTGGTGTTGAGCAGCGACAGCTGGCCGGGTAAGCCCACCACCCCGAAATTCGTCGCAACGGCGAGCACGATGCCGATGCCGAGATGGAGCGCGTCGAGATGCACGCCGTAGATGTGCGCCATGAAGATGACGATGGAAATGTTCATCAACGGGCTGGTCAGGCGAAACAGCGACACGGCCAGCGGCAGCGTGATGGCGGTAACGCGCTCCGATATCCCGAGCTGGCTTTGGGCACCGGCGACCATCGCGGGCAGGCAGGCGAGCGAGGACTGCGTGCTGATGGCGACCGCCTGCGCGGGCGCAACGGCTTTTGCAAACTTCACGAATGACACACGACCGAAGATTACGGCCATGGGATACGCCAGGATCGCGACGAGCACGCTGAGCGAGCACATCAGGATGAGATAGTGCGCGAGCGCACCGGCCGCATTCACGCCGCCACGCGCACCAACGCTCAAGGCCAGCGCGAACACGCCTACGGGCGCGGCCCAGAGCACCCAGCCCACGATGACGAACATCGTTTCCATCACGGCTTCGAAGAAGCCGAGCAGCGGGGTGCGAAGATCGGGCTTGATGCGGGAGGCGGCGAAGCCAAAGAAGAGCGCGAACACCACCAGCGGCAACAGCTCGCCGTCGGCTGCGGCCTTGAAAGGGTTCGATGGGATGAAGCCGATGATCCAGTCGCGCAGCGGGGGCAGGTTTGGAATCACCGACGCGTCATGGCTCGCGCCCGCGCGGAAGGCGGCTGCGGCTTGAGGGTCTACCGGCAGCCAGGTCATCAATGTGGACGTGATGGCCGCGCCCAGCATGGCTCCGGCCGTGAGCAGCACCACGAAGACGATCATCGAGCGGGCGGCGATGCGGCCGGTGGCCGCGGTCTCGGCGGCCGAAGCGATTCCGGTGATCAGCATGGAGACGATCAGCGGGATGATCGTCATGCGCAGCGCGTTGAGCCACACCGTGCCGACCGGCTCGAGCAGCGGCACGAGTTTGGAAAGGGACGGATTGCCGACCGCGGCCAGCAGGGCACCCACTGCGAGGCCGGCGACGAGGCCGAGAACCACGCGTGTGCCGAATGACATTGTGGTGGGCATCGTGCCTTCGCGCTGTTTAGGCGTCAAATGCGACGCCGTGGCATTGAAGAGCCCTCAATCGCCGGGCGGCTGAGAGAGGGAATTTCACCGCTGCGATCGTGCGGTTCACAGCGGCGATCATGCGCAGGGCCGGCGAAGGGTCAGGCGATGGACCAGGCGATGGACCAGGCGATGGACCAGGCAGGCTCACCCGCCGGAACGTTTCGCCTCGTACCCCAGCTTTACCAGCTCGGCAACCAGCCGGTCCCGATGGTCGCCCTGGATTTCGATACGGCCGTCCCTGACCGCGCCACCGGCGCCGCAGCTCTTCTTCAGCTTCGTGGCCAGCGCTTCGAGCTCGGCCTCCGCCAGCGGCAGGCCTGAGATCACGGACACGCCCTTGCCGCCGCGGCCGGCGACTTCACGGCCAACGCGAACGCGTGTTTCGGTGCGCGGGGCCAGCGGTTTCGTGGGCAGCGTGGAAGCGCGCGGGCCGCCCGTGCCCGGGCGGATGACAGCACCGCGGAAGGTGAGTTTGGATTTCATGGCGTGGGTATGATTGTGCCGCAATTCGCTTCATTCCTGAACGGCCTTGCCGAAGGATCGAGAACATGGACCAGCGTCGCATGAGCAATGCCCCCGCGATCACGCGCGCCCTGTTGCTCCTGGCGCTGATGCAGCTCTTGTTCTTGCGCACTGTCGCCGCGGCGGACTACGCCGCCCCCGTCGAGGGCAACGTCGTGCTCAAGGATTTCCACTTTGCTTCCGGCGAGACACTGCCCGAATTGCGTATGCATTACCGCACGCTGGGCAAGCCCGTGCGGGACTCCAAAGGCGTCGTGCGGAACGCGGTGATCATCGGGCACGGCACCGGCGGCTCGGGCGCCCAATTCATTCGGGCGGAGTTTGCCGGTGAGCTGTTGGGCGCCGGGCAGCTGCTGGATGCGGGAAAGTATTTCATCGTGCTGCCGGATGGCATCGGGCACGGCAAGTCGAGCAAGCCGAGCGACGGCTTGCGCGCAAAGTTTCCGCGCTACGGGTATGCGGACATGGTCGAGGCGCAGTATCGGCTGCTCACCGAAGGGCTCGGTGTGAATCACCTGCGCCTGGTGATGGGCACGTCGATGGGTGGCATGCAGACCTGGGTGTGGGGCGAGCGTCATCCGGAGTTCATGGATGCGCTGATGCCGCTTGCGAGTCTCCCCACGCAGATCTCGGGGCGCAACCGCATCTGGCGGCGAACTGTGATAGACGCCATTCGCAACGATCCCGCCTGGGTGGGGGGTAACTACACTTCGCAGCCACCCAGTTTGCGCACGGGTTCGGAGATGATTTTTTTCATGGGGAGCAATCCGCAGCTACGGCAGGATGCGATGCCGACGCTTGCGCAGGCGGATGCGGTGCTGGATGAAGCGATGGCCAGCGCCGTGCGTGACAACGATGCGAACGACATGCTGTATCAGGTGGGGGCGTCCTGGGACTACGACCCGGGGCCGGGGCTCGAGCGGATTCGCGCGCCGTTGATGGCGGTGAACTCAGCCGATGATCTGATCAATCCGCCGGAGTTGGGGATTCTCGAGCGGGAGATCAAACGGGTGAAGCAAGGCAGGGCGGTCGTGTTGCCCTTGAGCAAGGACACTCGCGGGCATGGGACGCATACGATTGCTGCCGTGTGGAAGCAGTATTTGGCTCAGTTGATGGAGTTGTCGGCGGCGAAGTAGCGGACCGGAAGCCCTCAATCGCCGGGCGGCTCGGAGCCCTCAAGCGCCGGGCGGCTGGGAGCGCCGGGGCGCGACGCTACAGGGGAACTCTGGCACAGAGGCTTGCCGAAGGCTGGCGGCGAAGGCTTGCGCTAAAGGCCTGCACGAGGCCGGCGCCAGGGAATCGAATCTCAGTGATCCGTGTGCGTATCGTTCCAGGGCAAATCGCGGCCTGAGTGAGTCGTTGCCGGTTCGCTGCCGGCCGGCGCGCGCGCCGAATATTCCTCGAGCAGCGCTGCAAGCCGATCCGGGTCCACCGGCTTCACGATGTGCAAATCGAATCCGGCGGCCAACGCCGCTGCGCGCTGTTCAGGCGCGCCGTATCCGGTGAGCGCAATGAGCAGCGGTGACGCGTTACCCAGCGTGGCGCGAACCTGGCGCGCCACTTCGTAGCCATCCACGGTCGGCAGCCCGAGATCCACCAGCGCAATTTCCGGCCGTGCATCGAGCGCGCACTGGATGCCGACATCGCCGTCGTTCGCCAGCACCACGTCGTGCCCCCACAGTTTCAGCAGGCACGCCAGCGCCTCCTGCGCATCACGATTGTCTTCTACGATGAGCACGCGACGCGATGAATGCGGCTCGACGATCGGCTGTGCCACTGCCACCGGCACCGCCACGCGTGCGTCATCCGCAAGCAGCGGCAACGCAATCTGAAACTCGCTGCCTTTGCCCAGGCCTTCACTCGATGCGCGAACGCTGCCACCGTGCAGTTCTATCAACGTGCGCGAGAGGGTGAGCCCGATGCCGAGCCCACCGCGCGACCGAGCCAGCGGCACGTCCGCCTGCGAGAACAAGTTGAATATGGTCGGGAGCGTCTCGGCGGCCATGCCAACGCCGCGATCTCGCACGACGAGGCGCGCTTCGCTGCTGCCGCTCGCGCTGCGCTCCAGCGTTACGCTGAACTCGATCACCGCACCCGAATCGCTGTACTTCGATGCATTGTCGAGCAGGTTCGTCAGGGCCTGCTCGAGCCGCATCGGATCCCCTCGCACGACCATGCGCGCACTCGTGAGCGCAAGACGCAACGCCTGGCTGCGAGGTTGCATCTTCGACTGCTGAGCGTTGGCCGCCACGCGCCGAATCAGGTCGTTGAGATTGATCACTTCCCAGTGCAGGTCGATCTTTCCCTGGGTGACGCGCGCCGCGTCCAGCAAGTCGTCCACGAGCCGCCGCAGGTTCGAAGTCTGCCGGCGAATCAACTCTCGTGCGGTTTTCTCCACCGAGTCGACAGGGGCGCGGCGGTCGAGAAGCGGGAGCGATGTCACGATGGCGGCCAGCGGGTTTCTCAACTCATGCGCCAGCATCGCCAGGAATTCGTTGGTGCGCCGGTTGGCGGCTTTCAGCTCTCCCGCGTGATCGCGCAAGGATTGCTCGGCTTCAATCAGCCGCAGCAGCGAGCGCACGGTCGCTATGAGCTCTTCCTGTTCGAAGGGATGGCTGAGGTAGCCGTCGGCGCCGCACTCGAGACTCTGCACTTTGAATTCGCTGGCCACGAACACCGCCGAGGTGTGCAACACCTTGATGGCATTCGTCTGTGGGTCGCCTTTGATGCGCCGGCAAATCTCGAGCCCGTCGATATCCGGAAGCTTTATGTCGAGGACGACGAGGGCCGGTTTGTCATTGCGCACCCGTTCGAGCGCCGCGGCTCCAGTGGCGGCCTCGATGACCTCCAGTCCCGCGCGCTGCAGCATGCGCGTCACGAGGTAACGGCTTGCGTCGTTATCGTTGACGTTCAGGATCAACGTCCGGTCGCCCGAGCCGACCCCTGCAGGCTCGCCGTGGGCAGGCCTCTGTCCCCCCTGCATTCGCTCACTCCAATCGTGATTCGCGCTGGCGGGCAGGCCCGAAAGGCGCAGTGGTGCAGGGTTTCCAGCACATTGCGTTCCCGGACAATGGCCGCGCCATTCGATTCCCTGAGGCGAGGCTTGCCTGCCAGGGCGGCTGTCTGCTCGAATCCGCTACGCTTTCGCTCTGCACGTGCGAAAGAGGCAGCCCCGATACTGGCAAGAGAAGGATTCGGCCGTCATGAAACAAGCAGTGTTACGCCATCTGCGCGCAATCGTGTCGTGTGTGGCGGGGCTCGCCGTGGCGGGGGTTGCGCTGGCCCACCACTCCTTTGCCATGTTCGACAGCGATCACCAGGTGAAGCTTTCCGGCACGGTCAAACACTTCCAGTGGACCAACCCGCACGTGTACATCGAGATGGACGGCAAGCCGGTGAAGGACGAAGGCCAGGAGCCCAAAGGCTACACCATAGAGTGCGCCAGCCCCGGCATCCTCAATCGCGTGGGCTGGAAGTTCAACATGGTGAAGCCCGGCGATGTCGTCACGGTGATCATTGCACCCCTGCGCACGGGTGAGCCGGGCGGGTTGCTGAAGCAGATCACGTTGCCGGACGGCAGGAAGTTCTTGAATGGCGGGCCGGCGGGCAAACCCAATATTGAATGAGGGATCAGGCCATGGACCTTCGGAACAAAGAGCCCTCAATCGCCGGGCTGCTGGGAGTGAGGGTTGCGCGCGCGCAGGTCGTCGTGACCGAGGCGGCCCGCACCCACGTCGCGCGCGCCGCACAGGCTGCCGCCGCCATCCTGATGCTGGTTGTATTGGGTTATGGATCTATCGTGCCGCCCGCCACGGCAGCCGACGCAAAAAAGAACCCTGCCGCATCCAACCCACGCAGCGCCATGACGGGCACGTGGAATCGCTACCCCGAGCTCGACGAAAAACCGAAGCCGGAATTTCCCGCGGCACCGCCGATTCCGCCGCCGCCGCTCAAGCCCGAATACCAGCCGGACTACGATGCGCGCCGCAAAGCCGTGCAGGAAGCCGACGCGCGCGGGCAGCCTTTGTACAGCAACTACACCGCGTGCCTCCCGGATGGCATGCCGGCCATGATGATGGCGATGTTTCCGATGGAGGTGCTGCAGACGCCCGGCCAGGTCACCATCATCCAGGAGGCGTACAACCAGGTCCGCCGTATCTATATGAATGCGGAGTTGCCGGGCTACGAAGATGCGGAGCCGGGTTACTGGGGCCATTCCTCCGGCAAGTGGGAAGGCGATACGCTCGTCGTGGAAACCATCGGCATCAAGGAAGACGTGCGCTTCCGCGACGTGCCCCACGGGAATCAGATGCGCATCCACGAGCGCCTGAAGCTGCTCTCGCCCGACATGATGCAGGATGAAGTCGTGGTTACCGACCCGGTGTACTTCACGGCGCCGTGGAGTTTCAAATGGCTCTACAAGCGCATGGCCGGTTACAAGATGAACGAATACGTGTGTGAGGCGAATCGCGAATACCTGGATCCGGAAACGGGCGGCGTGCGTTTGCGAATCGGCAAGTAAGTGGATGCATCCACGGCGGGCGCGCGCGCGTACCCTCCACGATGAATCTCGCGAAAACACTTTTCACACTCGTCACGCTCACGGCCCTTGGCGCGTTCGCAAACGCCGATCTCACCTCGCTGGTGAAGCAGGGCGATGAGGCCGACGCCAAACTGGATAACGCACACGCGCTCGAGCTGTATCTGCAGGCCGAGAAGCAGGGTGCCAACGACGCGGAGACCCTGTATCGAATTGCGCGCCAGTACGCGCTCACCATGGATGCGGCGCCCACCCAAGACGCGCAGCGCCTCCTGGGCGAGAAGGCGTTGTCCTATGCCAAGCGCGCCATCGCGGCAGACCCTGCGAACGCGAAAGCTCAGCTCAGCGCGGCTATTTGTTATGGGCGCCTGGTCTCGCACTCGCCCACGCGTACGAAGGTCGAGTACTCCAGACTCATCAAGCAGTACGCAGACGTTGCCCTGAAGCTCGACCCGACGGATTCGTACGCGTGGCACGTGCTCGGTGCATGGAACTACGAGATGGCGCAGATGGGCACCATGACCCGCGCCATCGTGAAGATCGTCTATGGCGCCATTCCGTCGGCGTCGAATTCCGAGGCGGTGCGGATGTTTACCCGGGCCGTGGAGCTGGCGCCCCAGCGCGTCTCACACCACGTAGAGCTTGGCCGTTCTTTGGCGGCGCTCGGGAAGAAAGATCAGGCGCGCGCCGAACTGCAGAAAGCGCTAGCGTTGCCCAATCAGGAAAAGGACGATCCCGAGTCGAAGCGCCGCGCAACCCAGGCCCTCTCCGAGCTGTAGTAGCCGAGCAACGAATGCAATAACCGGTGTCTCACACCGGTCTCGAAACGCTCCGCTGTCCGCGAGACGTTCGTCGGCACCTGATTTCCCTCTCAGTCGAGTTTTTGTTCACTTTCAATCGGCTATTCCCCGCCCCGTCGTGCGAGTTTCCACGGCCAAGGCCTGCCTCTGGCGCGGCCTGCCCGGGTTGGAGGCAATCCGTGCGTTTTTCGCTACATCTTTTCGGAGGGGGATTATGAAGAAGCCATTCGCGTTCGGCGCGACGACGGTCGCCGCGGCCGTCGCCATTTCCTTGTTGAACGCATCAAGTGTCCATGCGCAGGGGGCGCCCGCTGCAGAGAGCAGCGGCGGACTGGAAGAAGTTGTCGTTACCGCCCGCTACAGGGAAGAGAACCTGCAACAGACGCCAATCGCCATCACCGCAATCACCGCGCAGGACATCGAGGTGAAGGGCTTCACCTCTGCCTCCGACATCGCGCTGTCGGTGCCCAATGCCAGCTTCCGCCCGGCGCAGGCGGCCTTCGGCAACACGCTGACCGCGTACATTCGCGGCGTCGGCCAGAGCGATTTCAACTTCGCCTTCGAGCCGGGCGTCGGCATCTATGTCGACGATGTCTACTACCCGACCACCATGTCGAGCCAGTTCGACTTGATGGATCTCGAGCGCGTGGAAGTGCTGCGCGGTCCGCAGGGCACGCGCTTCGGCCGCGGCTCCATCGGCGGCGCCGTGCGTTACGTATCCAAGCAGCCCAAGGGTGACGGCACGGGTTTCATTACAGCGACGGTAGGTGATTTTCATCGTGTCGACGTCCGCGCCGGCTACGATTTCGCGCTGGTCCCGGACAAGCTCTTCGCGCGCGTCACCGCGATGTCGAAGAAAGAAGATGGCTACGTGAACCGCGTCGACTTCGCGTGCGCGTTCCCGGCCCTGGCGGGCAGCCTGCGGCCGACCACCCAGAATCGCGGCCAGAATTGTAAGGTCGGCACGCTGGGTGGCACGGATGTCAGCGGCGCGCGCGCGCAGTTGCGGCTGAACGCGACGGACGACCTGTCGTTCGACCTGTCGTTCGACTATCAGCAGGACAATTCGGAATCCCGCGCTGACATCATCACGGGCATCCCGGCCATTCCGGCGACGGGCGGTGTCGCGAGCTGGAACAACCTGATGCTCGCCACGTACGGCATCGGGTACGACCAGCGCTTCCTGCCGCCGAACAAGTTCACGAGCTACGCCACGTTCGACGATCCGTACTCCGGCCTCTCCTACCCGCCGAAGACCTCGCTCGAGCAGAAGGGCGCGGCACTGACGATGAACTGGAAGCTCACCGACAAGATGAGCCTCACGGCCATCGGTGCCTACCGCGACTGGAATGGCGAATTCTCGACCGACCAGGACGGCTCGCCGCTGGGCTTCTCGGTCGTGAACGGCCTGCAGAATTTCACGTACCGCACCTTTGAAGCTCGCCTCAACGGCACGCTGCTGGATGACCGGCTGGAGTGGACCGTGGGTGGGTTCGTCTACAACGGCAACTCGCGCAGCACGCAGTCCGTGCAGCTTCCGGCATTCATGGGGCCGCGCTTCGCGCTGTACGCGAACGACCCCACGGGAGTGACGGCGGGTCTGCCGAACTCACTTCTGGTGAACGGCCAGGACGTCGGCCACTACGAGAACACGTCAGGGTTCGTCCATGGCATCTACAAGCTGACAGACCAGCTGCGCCTCTCGCTCGGCGGCCGTTACTCGGATGACAAGAAGCACGACGATTTCGACAACACAGTGTTCGCGACGCCGGTCGATTCCAATGCCACGCGTTTCGACTGGCTGGTCGGCCTCGACTACCAGGTGACGCCGACGATGCTGCTCTATACATCGGCTTCGACGGGCTATCGTCCCCCCGCGTTCAATCCGAGACCGTTCCAGAGATCGCAGTTCGTCGGGGTCAAGGGTGAGAACCTCACCGCCTACGAGCTCGGCCTCAAGAGCGACTTGTTCGAGCGCCGTCTGCGTTTGAATCTTGCGGGGTTCTATAGCGACTACAAGCAGCGCATCGTGCCGGCAGGCGGCGTGCAGTGCTTGCAGGATGCTAATGGCGTCCCCATTCCGGGCACGGTGCCGGATCCGGACGGTGGCGCACCCTGCCTTGCGTTGCTCCCGCGCACGAACTACGTCAACTCGCCTGGCAAGATCAAAGGCGGCGAGCTTGAGGGCGTATTCGCTCCGATCGACAACCTGCGCATCGAAGCCACGGCCGGCTACACGAAGTTCACTGCCGAGAACGCGTTGACCGGCGGCATTACAGCAAACGGGGCACCCGTGAACGTACCGAAGTGGAACGGCTCGGCGGCCATCCAGTACTCGTTCAATCTTGCCAACGGCGCCACCCTGACGCCTCGCTGGGACGCGTTCCTGCAGACGCAGATCTGCTCCTCAGTAACGACGCTCACGAGCTGTACAGCGGGCTACACGCTGCACAACGTGCGACTCGAGTATGCGAATGCCGATCGTGACTGGACGGTGTCGGGCGGCCTTCAGAACGTCACGGACAAGGAGTACCTGCTGAACATCTTCGACCTCACCCCCTTTGGTGAGCCGACGATCGAGGGTCAGCCCGGCAAGCCGCGCACCTGGTTCTTCTCGGTCACCCGCAACTTCAAGTAATCGATCAGCTAACAAGAATAGACGAGGGGGTCTCAGGGGCGCGCTCCGCAAGGGGTGCGCCCTTTTTTCTTTTCCGCCCGGCCCGGCGAGGCCGGAACACCCGGCCAGCGTGGGCGTTGCTACCCGTACAAGACCCCTTTTACCGGGAGGCATCCACGATGACGATCACAACTTTGCTCACGTTCATGGTGCTATCGCAGATTGCTGTGGCGGCGTACCTGCTCTACTCGTTCAACGACGTGGAGCGCGAATCGCGCAAGCGCACGGCGGACCTGCGCGCGCACATCGACTCCGCGTTGATGGATCTGGAATCGCGGCTCAACGGCGGGCCGGCTGTTTCGCCGCGCCGACGCCCTGCCGGCACGCCGCTGGTCGACACCACGACCGGCGCGCATCCGCCCGCTGGCGCTCAGCCCGCAGGCGTTTAGCCGGCGCGCGGACGCTCAGACTCCAGCATATGGTCCGTCGGCGCTCAACCTGCCGGCGCGGCCACAAGGTTTGCCGCGCCCACTTTGATGGGCGCGGTTTCCTTGAGGAACAGTGTGAACACGGTTGCCACTCCTGCGCAGACCATGGCCATGTACATGGGCGCCTGCAGCCCGTACACATCCGCGAAGTAACCCGCCAAAGTCGGCCCGATCGTGCCGCCGATGATTTCCCCAAGCCCCATCACCAAGCCGAGCGCCGTGCCAATGTATTTGGCCGGAATGGTTTCCGAAGGAATGGTGGCCATGAACACCGGAAACACGCCACTGGCCGACCAGCCGATGAAAATGAGCGTTCCCAGCAGGGCGATGGACCCTGTGTAGTGGATCGCTGCCAGCGGGTAGATCACGCCGATGAGCGTGAACACGATCAATACCGGCTTTCGCCCGAAGCGGTCCGATAAGCCCGGGACGATGAACGCAAACACGGCAGCGGATATGCCAAGCAGCGCCATCAGCCAGCTCGCGCTACGCGGTTCGATGTGCAGCAGGTTGGCGTAGAGCACCGGCAGGAACACCCAGCCCAGCACCATCCACGCCACCATGAAGCAGCTCATGCCGATGCACAGCCAGATGTTCCGGTAGCCGAACATGGCGGCGATCGACATGTTCGCAGTCTTCAGCTCCACGGCTGCCGCAACCTTCTTGATCTCGTGAGTTTGCGGTTCGCGTACGATCTTCCAGATCAGGAAGGCGCAGATCAGTCCGGGGATCGCGGCAACGTAGAACGCCGTGCGCCAGTGGTACGCCGTGGCGATGGCGACCAGCGCGATGGGCGCTACGGACGAACCAATCAGGTTGCTCCCGAGGTTCTGCATCACGCCCATGTTGAGGCCACGTCGCTTTGCGTCGGACTCGAGCGCCAGGAGCGATTGCGCGATGGGAAGAATGCCGCCTTCGGCCAGCCCCATGAGCATGCGTGACGCGAACAGCATGGCGAAGGATGTGGCAAACCCCGAGAGCGCCGAGCACACGGAGAAAATGATCACCGTGACCAGCAGGATGGATTTGCGCTTGCCGCTGCGATCCGACACGTAACCGATGACGAGGGCCGACAGCGCCCATGCGAACGATAACGCGGAGGAGAGCAGGCCGAGCTGCGTGTTCGTGAGCCCGAGCTCCGGCTGCACGAACGGCCCGAGATAGCTCATGGCGTTGCGATCGAAGAACACGAAACCGAACATCAGGCACAGCACGGCCATCAGCTTCGTCTCGTAACGCCACATTCCGGATTCTTTCATCGGCGCTGCCCCCTCGATCGTTTTCCCGGACACCGTCTTGCGAAAGACCATTGTCAGGAGCCGCGCACACAAATGAAAGCGCCGGGGCCGGGCCGCCCGGGAGGCGAACAGACGCAGAAGGCACCGCGCCCTGGCGCGCGTACCCGACGCCGGCGCGGGCCGGCGATTGGCTCGCGGCGGCTTTACCGCCGCAACTTGAGGATCGCTACGTTACCGTCGACAGGCGGAGGGCTTGCAGTGACTGCCGGGGCATGCCGGTCGTCCTGGTTGCCTGGGTCCACATTTCCGTTGACCTCGCTTGCGGGCGCTCCGTTGCCATGGGGGCCGGCAGCGCGCTTTTTGCGTTCGTGGATTTCGGCACGATCGATCACGATGCTGCGGGGAGCTTCGATTCCGAACCGGACCTGATTGCCGACCACCCCGAGAACCGTGATGGTGACTTCGTCCCCGATGTAGATGGTTTCTACGGGACGACGAGTGAGAATGAGCATGCGGCCTCCTTCCGACACCTCAACACAACCGCCCGACACCGCTGCTTGTTTCAAAGCGCGGGGAAGTAACGGGGGTCGAAGAAGGCGGGGATGATCGTAGGAACTCCGCGCGCGAAGCGCAAGGCCAATTGACTCTAAAATGAGGCATAAATGGCGCGCGAAGACCGGCGTCCAAAGCGCGGCAGATAGACGGATCGAAACCTGATTTCCGCGTACGTGTACGGCAAATCGTGCTACGTAGTCCGATGGGTCATCTGGGTTTCCGCAAAGTCCGTATGCGATCACCGGTTTTGTGTGGTGATGGTCGGCCTCAGTGGCGAGATTTCTGTTTGCCCGGCTGCGGTTCCCCCGTCAGGGCTCCGCCTGCGTCCGACCAGTGGGCGTCATTGCTGGAAAACCGCTTGGAACCGGCCCCGTATTGGACCCTTCGCCGCAGTGCCGCTACCTTCTGCCGGCACGGACCACTAGAAGAAGCACCATGCTGGCCACCCTTCACGAATTCGGCGAATGGCTCGCCACTACGTCGCTGAGCGAGACGATCCAGAATGTGTCGTGGATCATTCCCACGGTGCAAACGGTGCACATCGTTTGTGTCGCCATCGTCATCTCCGCGGTGTTTCTCGTCGACCTCCGCATCCTCGGCATCTTCGCGCGTTCGCAGCCCGTGGCCGCGCTCTCGGAGCGCTTTCTCACGTGGATCTGGTACGCGCTCATCGTGCTGTTGATCACCGGGTCGTTACTCATCATCGGTGAGCCGACGCGCTCGCTGCTGAATCCGGCGTTCTTCGCCAAGATGCTCATGCTGCTGACGGTTTGCGGGCTCACGCTGATCATTCAGCGCCCGCTGCGTGCCGACGCGGGCTATTGGGATGCCTCGGGCGGTCGCCGTGCCACGGTGAAGGCCATTGCTGTCGTGTCGCTGGCGCTCTGGTCCTGCATAGTATTTGCCGGTCGCTGGATCGCCTACGTCGCCTCCTACTAAAAATCCTGGGGAAGGGAATGTTCGAAGGATTCTTTCAGTGGCTGCACGACACTCCGCTTGCCGCCACCGTTCGCGGCAGCGAATTGCTGTTCCCGTGGTTCGAGAGCATTCACGTGCTGGCGATTACTCTGGTGCTAGGCTCGATCGTCATCGTGGACCTGCGGTTGCTGGGCATTGCGTCCCGCAATCGCGCAGTGACGAAGCTGATTCGCGAAGTGCTCCCGGTCACCTGGGTCGCGTTCGCGATTGCCGTGATCACCGGCGGTACGTTGTTCATCTCGAACGCCGTCGAGTACTCCCACAATTTTCCGTTCCAGATGAAAATGGCTTTGATGGCGCTCGCAGGCGTCAATATGCTCGTGTTTCACCTGGTCACTTATCGCAGCATCAAGGATTGGGACGATGCGAGGCGTACCCCGCTGTCGGCGCGCTTTGCGGGCGGCATTTCCGTTACGGTGTGGCTCGCCATCGTCGCGTTCGGGCGATGGATCGGCTTCACCATCGGCTTCTGAGGAAGGAACCCCGCCATGAGATTTACAGGACTTTCACGTCTCGCCGCGGTGCTGGCCGCCGCTGTGCTCTGGGCCGCAGGCCCGGCGCTGGCCCACCACTCGTTCGCCATGTTCGAGCGGGACAAGGAAGTGACGCTCACCGGCACAGTGCGCGAATTCCAGTGGACCAACCCGCACGCATTCATCGAGGTGGACGTGGCGGACCCGAAGGGCACCGCGGAGAAATGGTCCGTCGAGATGAACAGCCCGAACAACCTCACGCGCCAGGGCTGGAAGTCCAGCATGCTGAAAGCCGGCGACAAGGTGAGTGTCACCATCAACCCGCTGCGCGACGGGAAGAAGGGGGGGCTGTTCGTGTCCGTCGTGCTGCCGGACGGCAAGGTGCTCAAGGATCCGACGCGGCGTCAGTTGCCGCCGCCTGCGCCGGCGAAAGGGTGAGGGCCCGCCCGGTCCCCGCCTACATCGGCAACAAATGATTCATCCACGGCACGCTGAATAGCGAGATCACCAGGCCTGCGCCCAGCGCCATGTTCGCCACTTCGTAATCCAGTTTGTACTGGATGGCCAGAATCGACACCGTAGCCATTGGCGCCATTCCGGACGAGAGAACGCTTATCGTCAGGGTCAGGCCGCCGACACCCGCCGTGCGGCCAAGCAAATAAATCACCGCAGGCGCCAGCGCCAGCTTCCAGCTCAGAGCCAACGCAGCTGCGCCCAACCGTTGGCGATCGATGCGCAACGTGAACTGCAGCCCGATGGCGAACAATGCGACGGGTGTGAGCGTGGCTCCGATACGAGCGACGAAGTGGTCGATGACCGGCGGCCATCCGCCCAAGGCTCCCGCCACCAGGCCAACGATCAACGCGATGAACGCCGGGAAAAACACGACGCGTCGGATGATGTCCCGCGGCTCAGGCTTGCCTCCCGAGTAAAGCGCCGCGACGGTGATGCCGCCCAGGGCGAGCGCGATGAGGCACCCGAGCTGATCGGCGAAAGCGGCGAGCGCGAGACCTTCCTTGCCACGCAAGGCTTCGATCAATGGAAATCCAACGAGTGCGGTGTTGCCGAGACCTGCGCTCAACGCCACTGCGCCGGTGCGCGCGCGAGTCCACTTGAACAAGGAGCCGAGTAGCGCTGCGAAGGCCCAGCCACCGAGGAACACCACGTAGATGGCCACGGGCAGGTACCACAGGTGCGCATCGATACGCACGCCGGGAATCAATTCCAATACGAGCGCCGGCAGCGCCACGTTCAGGGCCCACCAGTTCAGGTTCTGCGACAGCCCTTGCGGCGGCTTGCCGAAGTGAGCGGCGAGATAGCCCAGTGCAAGGCAACCGGCCAGCAGCGCCAGGGATTCGATGTTCAAGAAGACTCCGTCAGGGGCGGATCCGGCCGCAGGCTGCGTGCGGGCTGCGCATCGCGCCGCACGAGGTTAACCTCGTGGCCCGGCCAATGCGAGACGCGCCATGCCCCTGATCAAGATGGAACACTTCCTCGTCCTGACCGCGGACATCGATGGCACGCGGGACTTCTACTGCCGCGTGCTGGGCCTGCGCGACGGGCCCCGCCCGCCGCTTGGGTTTCCGGGATACTGGCTTTATCTCGGCGACACGGCGTGTATTCACATCGCCGAGTGGAACACCTACACCGCGCATTCGGGCGGCCGCGACATACCGGTTTCCGCGCCCGCGGCCGGCACAGGCCCCGTGGACCACATCGCCTTCACGGCCACCGGCTACGACGAGCTCGTTGCAAACCTCGATCGTTACGGCGTGAAGGCCCGCGCCAACGTCACGAATCCAAACGGCCTGCGCCAGATCTTCCTGCTCGACCCCAACGGCGTGAAGATCGAAGTGAATATTCCGCCGAGATAGGTTGAACGCTTGCTCATGTCATCTCACTCCCTATCAGTTTGGGCGATAAAATAGCGCAAAGAACCGGATTTCCTGCAACTGACTCTATCACGCTCTCTCAGATAATCTCATTCCATTTCGCCTAAAGTGGCGGTATCGTCGGCGGCATCCTCAGAATAGGCCACTTCGGATACCGCCACATGCTCACCGATGCCAAGGTTCGTAACGCCAAGCCCCGCAAGAAGGCCTACAAGCTGACAGACGCCCTCGGGCTGTATTTGTTCGTCACCAAGCATGGCGCCCGAAGCTGGCGCTTCAACTACCGCTACAACGGTCGGCGACCAACAGCAACATTTGGCCTGTATCCGGATGTCTCACTGGCTCAGGCGCGGAAGGAACTCAGTGATGCCCGCGAGCTTCTGAGAAACAACGTTGACCTGGGCGCCCGGAAGAAGCAGCGGCGGCGGGAGTCGCTCGAGGGTGGTGCCAACACGGTGAAGTCCATCGCTGATGACTGGTACAGGGCGCTCGCTCCCCACCGCAGTGAGAGCTGGCGGAGCAACACGCGGCGCTGGCTCGATCAGCTGGTGTATCCAGAGATGGGAAGCCGTATCGCAGATGAGGTGACGTCCGCTGACGTGCTCGTACTGGTGAAGCGCATCGCGGCCACGCGACCGAAGACCGCTGAATATGTGCGGCAAACGCTGTCTCGGGTATTCACGCACGGCATCAACAATCTGAGGTGCAAGAA
>JBDTUL010000015.1:0-26858 GCA_040007735.1 Gammaproteobacteria bacterium
ATGCGGGTGAGCAGGTGCAGGGCGAGGACACCGGGCAGGACCGTATTGCGATCATCGCGGTGCAATGGCGCCTGTTCGGCATGCACCCGTTCGGTTGCGGGGCCACCTGCACCACCGTTCTCAGCAAACACTATCTGGACCCCAAGTATCTCGCCGACAACGGCAGCGGTGAGAAAGTGCGTGCCTCTCACAACACTTTCATGTCCATGCTCGTGGACCATGGCATTCCGGGGCTCATCTTCTACGTCGGCACGCTGCTCTGGTCGATCAAGACGTCGTTCAAACTGGCGCGTGCCTATCGCACCCAGACCGGGTTCCTGAGCACGGCTTTTCCGGCAATCGCGGCTGGCATCATCGCGATGACGGTGGGCGACATGTTCGTCACCTACACGAAATTCGAGATCCGCATCTGGTGGCTCACGATGCTGATGACCCTGGTGAACCTCGAGGCCATGCGCGTGAAGGAAGAGCGGAACGCTACAGGCGTCGTTCCGGCTGCCCCGGCGCGTGGCAAGCTCCCCGCGCCAGGCAAACCTGGCGTACGCGGACCTCAGCCGCGCGGCCCGCGGGTCAGACCAGGATCTCTTGCGGCGCCGGGTGGCTCAGAAAGGCCGTCGGGCTCGCGGTAAGACCGTACGCGCCGCTTTGAAGCACGGCGATGAGATCACCGACTTCCGCAACCGCAAGCTCGGCGCGATCTCCGAGCAGGTCCAGCGGCGTGCAAAGCGGGCCCACGACTGACGCAATCTCTCGCTGCGTGCCCATCACCCGATTGCCCACCAGCACCGGATAGTTCTTGCGGATGACCTGACCGAAGTTGCCGGACGCGGCCAGGTGATGATGCAGTCCACCATCGGTGATCAGGTACACCTGCCCGCGAGAAATCTTGCGATCGATCACGCGGCACACGTACACACCCGCTTCGCCGACGAGATCGCGGCCGAGCTCGATGACGACCGTTGCGGTGGGCATGGCTTTGCGAGCCTCGACCAGCAACTCGCGCAGGTTCGAGCCGATAGCGCTCAGCTCGAGCGGCTGTTCACCGGGGAAGTAGGGAATTCCAAAGCCCCCGCCGATGTTCAGCAGCTGCACGGGCGCGGGCGCCACCTGTGCGAGGCGAGAGGCCAGCGCAACCGACTTCTGCTGTGCTTCGATAATGGCATCGGGCCGCAGGTTCTGCGAGCCACTGAAGATGTGGAAGCCGCGGAAGTCGAGCGGCAGCCGCCCGATTTCGGCGAGCAGGTCCGGCACGCGCTCGGCATCCACGCCGAACTGCTTCGGCCCGCCGCCCATCTTCATGCCAGAGGTCTTCAGCTCGAAATCCGGATTCACGCGCACGGCGACCTTCGGACGGCGGCCGGTCTGCGCGGCGATGGTGGCGAGCCGTGCAACCTCGAGCTCGGATTCAACATTGAGAATGATGCCGGCCTGAACCGCAGCGGCCAGCTCCAGCGGCGTTTTGCCGGGGCCGGCGAAGCTGATTCGATCCGGGTTGGTGCCGGTGTCCAGCGCCACCTGCATCTCACGAGCCGAGGCGACGTCGATGCCATCCACCAGCCCTGCCATGTGTTTCACGACACTGGGCATAGGGTTGGCCTTCATCGCGAAATGAAGATGCAACCCTTCCGGCATTGCCTGACGCAGTTTCTGCACGCGCTGGGTCATGTACTCGCGCGAGTACACGTAGAACGGTGTCTGGCCGACGGTTTCAACGAGTTCGTGCAAGCTTCTGCCCGCAACAGTGAGGCAATCGTTCTCGACACCGAAGAAAGGATGCGGCGAGTGTTTCGGCAGCGCCTCGGGAGGAAGCGAAGGCGAGGTGCGAGGTACTGTGCTGCTCATCAGCGGGGTTCCGTGAACAATGTCTTGAGCTCCGCCGCGAGTTTCGGCCGGTCGTACTTGCCATTCGGATTGCGCGGCAGCGTGTCGCGCCATTCCACATGATGAGGAACCATGAAGCCCGGCAACTGCTGGCGCAGGGCGCTGAGCAAGACCGCTGTGTCTGCTGCTTTGTCGGGTGCCGCCGTGGCAACGACAACGATTGCATGCCCAAGCGTGGGATGCGTGACGCCTACGGCGGCCGCATCTGCTACCAGTCCCGTGGCGAACACAACTTCCTCAACTTCTGTGGGGCTCACGCGATAGCCGGATGTCTTGATCATCTCGTCGCGCCGGCCTACGAAATAGAGGAACCCCTCTTCGTCGATCCGCACGGCATCGCCCGACCACACGGCCATCTCAGTGAGCACCAGCGCGGGGTCCTGCCCGGGAGAAGGTTTGAATCGTTCGGCCGTCTTCGCCGGATCGTTCCAGTATCCCAGCGAGACGAGCGCGCCCCGATGCACGAGCTCACCCGATTCACCGGGGCCACACAGCGTGCCATCAGGACGCACCACCAGCACCTCGGCATTCGGAATCGCCTTGCCGATGGACTCGGGGCGGCGATCGATCTCAACGGGCGGCAGATACGTGGAGCGGAACGCCTCAGTGAGCCCATACATCAGGAATGGTTGCGTGCGCGGCAGGGAAGCGCGCAGCTTGCGCAACGTCGCTACCGGCATCGCGCCACCAGAGTTTGTGATGTAGCGGAGCGACTCGCGCACTTCGGCAGGCCATTCCAGGTCGGCCAGTTGAATCCAGAGCGGCGGCACGCCCGCAAGGCCCGTGGCGCGCTCGCGAGCGGCAGTGGTGATGACGTCTCGCGGTAGCAGGTAGTCCATGAGCACTACGCTCGCGCCGACATTGAATGCGGTCGAGAGCTGGCTGAACCCGTAGTCGAAACTGAAAGGCAGCACGGCGAGGAGTTTGTCCTCCGGAACGTTTGCGAGATAACTCGAAACGCTCTGCGCGCCGGTGACCATGTTCTTGTGGGAGAGCACCACGCCCTTAGGCTTCCCGGTGCTGCCCGAGGTGTAGAAAATCGAGACGACGTCCGCGTCGATGACGCGATGGAAGCGAGGTGCGCCGGCGCCGGCAAGCCACTCGTCCCAGCGATGCACGCTGATCGTCGGCGAAGGCGGCGTTACTTCTCCGGCGCCCACGATGACGAGATGGCGCAGGTCTGCGCATTCCGCCAGCTCGGAGGCGACGGACGCGGCGCGGTCGGCCGACGTGACGAGCACGCGGACATTGCAGTCCCGCAGGATGTGCGCCACCTGCGGCGGTTTCAGCAGGGAGTTCACGGGACCGAACACTGCGCCTGCGCGCGGCGCGCCGAACATGGCGATGACGTTTTCCGGTTGCTTCGGCAGGTAGATGCCGACCCGTTCGAGCTTGCCGATGCCCAGTGCGATGAGGGCGGAGGCGAACCGCTCCAGCTGGGCGGCGAGCGTTGCGTAGTCGACCGCGCGCCCCTTGTGCACCAGGGCCTGGGCCTGTGGCCGGGCCAGGGCCGATCTCAGGGGCAGTTCGAATAGGAGCTCACTCATGCCTGTTTTTCGCGTCTTGGATCAGGCGTGATGTTAACAGGCGCGCCGCGGAGGAACGGGGACGCAGTTCAGCCAATCCCGCCGCGGGCCCTGTGAAGCCGGTCACACGCGCTCCTAGCCGCGCAGCGCAGACGCAAGCTTCTGCACGTCCGTCCAGATGGTGCGATCGAGCAGGCGCACCGTCCCCATGTACGCCACCGCGCCTGCAAGCATCAACACGGGCAGTCGCGACAGTTCTTCCATGTCCTGCACCGGAATGCGGGCCGCCGTCACGGCCGCGTACATCGCAGCGCCGGCAATGATGGGTGTGCGCACTGCTGCGTTCAGATCGCCCAGCGTGAAACCCAATGCCCGCAGCGTCCGCGGAAAATTGAATACGAACACGATGGGGATAGCGGCCACCCAGGAGAACGCGAGGCCGTTGAGACTGTGCTGGGCGCCCAGGAAGAATGCGGTCGGAAGCACGATGGCACTGACGATAGTGTTCCGCAGCTCGAGATCGGCGCGGCCGACAGCCGTGAGCGCTGTGGCGAGCACCGCCGAGAGCATGCGCATGGGGGCGACAAACGCGACGAGCCGCAGGGCAGGGATGGCTGGGTGCCATTTTTCGCCCAGCAGCACATCCACGAATTCATGGGCCACCGAGGAAATGCCCCACATGCCCGGAATGGCCGCAAGCGCCAGCAGCCGCAGGGCGTCCAGCAGTCGCTGTCTCAGGCGGGGCAACTCGTCCTGCATGCGGGCGACGGCAGGGAAGGCCACCTGGTTGATGATGCCCATCACCTTCGTCATCGGCAGCGTCGCGAGATGCATCGATACGGAGTACAGGCCAACGGCCTGCTGAGTGAACAGGCGGCCCGCGATGAGCATGTCAGCCTGATAGGTCACCTGCCAGAGCAGGCGCGCCGCGGTGACGGCGCCCCCGAATCGAATGTGATGCCCGATGCCACGCAGGTTGAACGATGGCCAGACGAAGCCGCCAATGGCGACATACAGCGTGGTTTTGAGGGCTGCGCCGGCGAGGTTGCCGAACACGAGTGACCACACTCCGGCGCCAAGCCAGGCGAGCAGCAGCGTGCCCGTCGCGCCGAGCACCGTGGCGGCGAGCTCGATGCCGGCGAGCCGTTTGAAATCCATGCGCCGGTACGCAAGCGACTGCGGCACCGCTTCGATGGCCGTGAACAGGAACTGGATCGCGAGTACCTGGATCACGAGCGTGAGGCGGTCGTTCCCGAGGAAGGAAGCAAACAGCGGCGCGCCCAGTACCATGATCAAGCCGCACCCGATGTTGAGCGCGGCGAGTGCGCCTGCGATGCGGGCCAGGTCGCGGTGATCGAGTGTCGGCGCCTGCACGAGCGAGGAGCCCAGGCCGAACTCCGCTACTCCAGCGACGATAGACAGCAGCACCATGCTGAGCGCCATGAGGCCGTAATCGGCGGGAGCCAGCAGGCGAAACACGGCAAGCGTCACACCCCAGCTGACTGCCTGGCCGGCGACTTTCGCAACTCCGCTCCACTTGAGGCCGGCGGCGGCTTGACGCTCGATATTCATGAGTCAGTCCATGATGATGTGTGGACGGCAATATGTTTCGTGACACACTTCACGCGATTGCAGCATGTTCGTTCTGTACCGTGCGCGATCTTCTGACAGGACTTGGCCGGCATGTGCGGTTTCGTAGCCACAATTTCCGCCTCCGGCAAGGCTGTCGATGAGGTGATGCTCGCGAGAATGTGCGATTCCATCGCACATCGCGGCCCGGATGGGACCGGCACTTTCATCGAAGGTGCGGTGGGCTTCGGCTTCCGCCGTCTTGCGATCTTCGATCTCGCGCCCACCGGCAACCAGCCCATGACGAGCGCGGATGGCCGCTACGTCATCGTCTTCAACGGCGCCATCTACAATTTCATCGAGCTCCGTAACGAGCTCGTGGCCCTCGGCCACGTGTTCCGCTCCACAGGTGACACGGAAGTGTTGCTCGCGGCGTGGCAGCAGTGGGGGCGTGCTTGCCTGCCTCGCTTGAATGGCATGTGGGCCTTCCTGATCTACGACCGGGTCGAGCGGCGCATTCATGGCGCGCGCGACCGGTTCGGGGTCAAGCCGCTGTTCTGGTTTCGCGATTCGGACCGCCTGATTTTCAGCTCCGAGATCAAAGCCATCCACATCGCCGCGGGCCGCCGCCTCGAGCTGGATCGGCAAACCATCGCGACGCATCTGCTGGAGGACCGTCTCGATTCGAATACGCGAACGCTGTACGCGGGCGTCAGCCGCGTGCCTGCGGGAACCGCGTTCGAAGTCGACAGCTCGGGCCGAATCGAGTGGCGGCCTTACTGGTCGCTGCTGGAATCGGCTGCGTCCGTGCCGATGCCGAGCGACCCCGTGCAGGCCTACGCGGATCTTTTCGAAGACGCCGTGAAGCTGCGCATGCGAAGCGATGTGCCCGTGGGCGTGCTGCTTTCCGGCGGTCTCGATTCCACCACCATCATGTGCAGCATGGCGCGGCTGCTGGGTCCGGCAAACGAGCGGCAGGCCGATCTCGTCGCCCTCTGTTACATGGACCCTCAGTTCGACGAGAGCCCGTTCATTCACGCGACGCTTCAGCAGACGGGCGGCCAGCTCGAGAAACTGGAAACGACCCCGCGGCAACTCTGGGACGCGCTCGGCCAGCATTTGTGGCACCAGGACGAGCCCGTTCATTCGTTCACCTCTGTAGTGGTTCACCAGTTGATGCAGCTCGCGCGGGCTCGCGGCGTGAAAGTAGTGCTGAACGGGCAGGGCGCGGATGAAGTGCTCGCGGGCTATCGCTCGTACTTTTCGGATTACTGGCTGGAGTTGATGCGGGCTGGCCGCTTCGCCACCGCTCGTCACGAAATCGCCGCTTTTGCGCGGGCAAACGGGCAGTCCTCGAACGCGCTCTTCAGGCGCACGGCGCAGACGTATCTCCAGCAATTGCTGCATTGGATGCCCGGCTATGCGCCGCTGGCACGAAGCCGGCATCGCGCGGCGATGTTGCGGGATCCGTGGGTTTCACCGGAAGTGCAACAACACTGGGTGCAGGCAGACAGCTGCGCCTGGGGTTCGCTCAGTGAGGCGTTGCGCTGGTCTCTGGAGAAGGTACATCTGCCTTTGTATCTGCGCACTGAAGATCGCAATTCGATGGCACACGGCATCGAGTTGCGTCTGCCGTTTCTCGACTACCGGCTGGTGTCGCTCGCGTTCCGGCTCGGCTCCGACTGGAAGATTCGCGGAGAGTACACAAAGGTGCTGTTGCGCGAAGCCATGCGCAATCGAATCCCGGAGAATGTGCGCAGCCGCGCGCAGAAGTTCGGCTTCCCGACTTCCGTCGATCAATGGTTTCGCGGTGAACTGTTCGAGCCCCTGAAGGACTTGCTGGGCAGCCGCGCGGTACGCGAGTCGAATCTCTGGAACATGGCGCAGGTCCAGCGCGACCTCGAGCGCCATCGGCGAGGCGAGGTCAATCTGAGCGGCAGGCTCTTCGACGTGGCGCAGGTCAGCCTGCTGGTGAGTGACTCGACACGGCTCTGACCCGTGCCGAGCGACGCATCAGATCAGGCGGTACCTAGCGAGAGAATGTTGTAGGTCTCGCCTTTGTGAACCACTGAGGCGCCCATCTCCGAGCACCAGCGGCTCACGACTTCACTCTCGCTGGGACGCTGCGTGTCATCGAGCAGGACGATGCAACCCGGCGCGAGCTGGGAGCGCAGGACAGGCCCCAGACCGTAGCGCCCGCCGCGCGTGGCGCCCGGAGGGCCATCGCACACCACGAACCCAATCGATGCGGGAGCCGCTACACCTTCCAGCGAGTACCAGTCGAATGCCCCGTAGCTTCGAATGGGGGTGACGAGCAGTTTCACGCTCTTGCGCAGGCGCGAGGGCATACGGCTTTCCACCCGGCCGGCCCAGTCGGCGTCATGCTCGAATGTGTACACGTGGCGTCCCGATTGCGAGGCGCCGGTGGCCAGCACCAGGGTCGAGAGCCCCGACCCGCACTCTGCGATGGCACCCTTCGTCCGCGGGAGCCAGTCGAGAATCGCCTGGAGCAGGGGCGTTCCGGCACTCCAGGCCTCATTCCCCCAGCCACGCACCAGCTGGTTCAGGAGCCTCGGGCCGGGCGTGGCACCGATGCGCAAGGTGCGCTCGAGCGTGGCCAGGCCCTGGTTCAGGCGCAAGCGCTGGAAGGTCTGGCGCGAGCCATCCCGGACACTGCGGGCAATGCTGCGCAGGGCGCTGGGTTTGATTCGACTCGCTGCCGGCGGCCGCGAAGGCGGCGTAGAGGGAAATAAAGCAGTCATGACAGGGACATAGCCAATGCTCGATCTCGACGCGTTGAGTGAAAGGACGAAACGGGGGCGCGAGCATGCCCGAGTCTTGTTACAGGCATCCAGCCATGTGTGATTACGATCACACGCTGGCCGGGGAACGGTAGGACCCCCGCTTATGACCGTGGCACACTGCCCGCAGAACAACCCTGCGCCCTCCCGTCCGCCACGGCGATCCGGGACCACAACTGGGAGCCTCGCCGTTTGCTACCCCTGAGCTTCGGGAAATCCGCCGAACCCGCCGTCATTCTCTGCGTGGGCGCTCATTGCGATGACATCGAGATCGGCTGTGGAGCAACCCTCGTGCGCCTGCGCCGCGAGTACCCGTCCGCACGCATCGTCTGGGCGATTTTCGCGCGCGAAGACGGCCGGGACGGCGAATCCCGGGCCGCGGCGGCCCAGCTCCTCGGCGCCGGAACCGCGCCCCCGGCCGGGCCGGAGCTGCGCTTCTTCGACTTTCGCGGCAGCTACTTCCCCACCGCGTACGAGGGCATCAAGGATGCGTTCGAGACCCTGAAGGGCGCCGTACGGCCTGATCTCATTTTGACGCACCACCTGCAGGACCGGCACCAGGACCACAGGGTGCTCGCCGAGCTGACCTGGAACACATTCCGCTCCCACCTGGTGCTGGAATACGAGATTCCGAAGTACGAAGGTGATCTCGGTCACCCGAACCTGTTCATGCCGTGCACCGTGGCCGATCTGGATCGCAAGGTCAAAGCGCTCATGGAGTGCTTCCCGTCACAGCGGAGCAGGGGGTGGTTCACGGAAGATACGTTCCGCGCGCTCGCGAGGCTGCGCGGCATCGAGTGCGCATCGCCGACGGGTTTCGCAGAAGCCTTTCACGCGCGCAAGCTATGCTTGTGAAGGCGCCTCGCCCGCACGATTCCGGCTCGATTCACGTTTCACACTGAGCGATTCACGTTTCACACTGAGGAAGAGGGATGCCTGCCGCACGAAAGATTCTCGGGCTCGACCAACTGTTGCAGGAAGATCTGGAACAGATCTGCAAGGACCTGGACTCGGAGCTCGCGCTGATCGCGGGCAAGAAGCTGCTGATCACGGGCGGCGCCGGCTTCCTCGGCTACTACCTGGTGCAGGCCGCGCTTCACTGGAACCGCACGCGCAAGAGCCGCGGCGTCATCGAAGTTACCGTCTGGGACAACTACCTGCGTGGCGTTCCGGAATGGCTCGAAGCCCTGCGCGGCGAGCCGCATCTCACCACTTCGAAATACGACCTGATCCAGCCGCTGCCGAAGGACATGGGTCATTTCGACTACATCATCCACGCAGCCGGCATCGCATCGCCCATCTATTACCGCCAGAAGCCGCTCGAGTGCATCGACGCGAACATCAACGGCCTGCGCAACCTGCTCGAATACGCCGTTGCCGAGAAGAAGGCCGGGCGTCCGCTCGCGGGGCTGCTGTTCTATTCCTCCAGCGAAATCTACGGCGACCCGTCGGCCGATTCGATTCCGACCCCGGAAACCTATCGCGGCAATGTGTCTTGCACCGGCCCACGTGCCTGCTACGACGAATCCAAGCGCTTCGGCGAAACGCTGTGCGTGACGTACGCGCGCCACGAAGGCATTCCCATCAAGCAGGCGCGGCCGTTCAACAACTATGGCCCGGGGCTCAAGATCACCGATGGTCGCGTGCTGCCGGACTTCGCGCGCAATGTGCTGGCGGGGCAGGACATCGTCATGCTGTCCGATGGTCACCCCACCCGCACTTTCTGCTACGCCACCGATGCCATCACCGGCTACTACAAGGTGCTCGTTCGCGGGCACAACGGCGAGCCGTACAACATCGGCATCGAGAAGCCCGAAATTTCGATGGCCACGCTCGGTGAGCTGGTTGTTTCGACGGCGCGCGAGCTGTTCGGCTACAAGGGCCGCGTCGTGCTCGGCAAGGCGCAGGAAGCGGACTATCTCATCGACAATCCGAATCGCCGCTGCCCGTCCATCGCCAAGGCGCGCGAGCATCTGAATTTCAACCCGCGAGTGTCGCCGGAGGATGGCGTGTATCGCTCCCTCGTCTGGTACTCGCACAATCGTGTTGCGGAAGCCGCCTGATGCGCATCTCAATCGTCGGCACGGGCTATGTCGGGCTGGTCACGGGTGCGTGCCTGGCGGACCACGGCCATGACGTCGTGTGCATCGACATGGATCCGGCGAAGGTTGCGGCGATCAACGCGGGCCGCGCTCCGATCCATGAGGAAGGTCTGCCCGAGCTGCTTGCGCGCACCGTTGGCAAGAGCCTTCGTGCCACCACGGACCTGGCAACCGCCGTGCGCGAATCGGAGCTGACGTTCATCGCGGTGGGCACGCCTGCCGCTGAAGGGCGCATCGATCTCAGCTACATCGACAAGGCGGCACAGCAGATTGGCGCTGCGCTCGCTACGAAGAAAGAATTCCACACCGTTGTCGTCAAGAGCACGGTAATCCCCGGCACTACCGATAGCGTGGTGCGCACCGCCGTCGAGCGCGGCTCGGGCCGCATTGCCGGCGAAGGCTTCGGACTCGGCATGAATCCGGAATTCCTGACCGAAGGTCAGGCCGTGGCGGATTTCTCGAACCCAGATCGCATTGCCATCGGCGGCATCGACGACCGCACGCGCGAAGTGATCGCAAGCGTTTATCGAAACTTCCCTCCTGAAGTGCCGCGCGTCCTGACGAACAACAAGACCGCGGAAATGATCAAGTACGCGTCCAACTCGGTGCTGGCGACGCTCATTTCCTTTTCGAACGAGATCGGGCGTCTCTGCTCGGCCGTGGGCGGTGTCGATGTGGTGGACGTCATGCGGGGCGTGCATGCCGCCGCGTACTTCACCGTGCGTCACAAAGGTGGTGGCGAGACGAAGGCGCCGATCACCGGTTTTCTCGAAGCGGGTTGCGGATTTGGCGGCAGTTGCCTGCCGAAGGATGTGACCGCGCTGGCCGCTCAGGGCCGCAGCCTCGGCATCACGATGCCCATGCTCGACAGCGTGCTCGAGATCAACCGCACTCAGCCTGCGCAGCTGTTGAAGCTCATCAGCGAGCACTTCCCGTCGCTGACCGGTGTTGCAGTGACAGTGCTTGGTCTGGCCTTCAAGCCAGGGACGGACGATCTGCGCGAATCGCCTGCGTTCCCGATCCTGCGAGCGCTGAAGCGCGCCGGTGCGCGCCTCACTGCGTTCGATCCTATCGCCACCGCGGCAGGACACCCGGACCTCGACGGCGTCACGGTCGCGAAGAGTCTGGAAGACTCACTGCGCGATGTGCAGGTGGTCGTCCATGTGACACGCTGGCCTGAATTCGAAGACTGCGGCGCCCTACTGAAGCGCCTGGGCCGCGAAGATGTATTGATGGTTGACGGCCGCAGGAACCTGCGCCCGGCGGACTTCGCCCACTACGAAGGCGTTGGAAGGTAAGGGACCCATGAAAGTCGTCTTGTTCTGCGGTGGACTCGGCACACGGTTGCGCGAGCATTCCGACACCATTCCCAAGCCGCTCGTGACCCTCGGCTCGCGGCCCATCATCTGGCATCTCATGCGCTACTACGCGCACTTCGGCCACAAGGATTTCATTCTCTGCCTGGGGTATCGCGGCGATCTCATCCGCGAATACTTTCTGAAGTACGAGGAGAGCCTGTCGAACGACTTCACGCTGTCCAACGGCGGCAAGAAGGTCGAGCTGCACAGCTCCGACATCCAGGACTGGCGCATCACCTTCGTCGACACCGGCATGCATTCGAACATCGGCCAGCGCTTGCTCCGGGTGCGGAAATACCTGGAGAAAGAGCCGACGTTCCTCGCGAACTACTCGGACGGGCTCTCGGATCTGCCGCTCACCGACCTCATCGCGGACTTCGAGAAGAAACAGGCCGTGGCGACTTTCGCGGCCGTGCGTTCGGCGCAGAGCTTTCACGTGGTGGAGCCGGACGAGCAGGGCTGGGTCAACACGATCGGCCCGATGAGCAACGACAAGCTGTTCATCAATGGCGGCTTCTTCGCGTTCCGGCAGTCGATCTTCGACTATGTCCGCGAAGGCGAAGACCTCGTGGACCAGCCGTTCAAGCGCCTCATCGACAAGAAGCTGCTCGCCACCTACCGGCACAACGGTTTCTGGCAGGCCATGGATACCCTCAAGGACAAGATTTCCCTCGACCGCATGGAAGCCCGGGGCGATTGCCCCTGGCTCCTGTGGAAGCGCTGAGCTGACACATGAAGTTTGAGGAAACCAGTATTCCCGGCGCGTTTGTCATCGACCTGGAGCCTATTCGTGACGATCGTGGTTTCTTCGCACGCAGCTGGTGCGCCACGCAGTTCGCCAAGCACGGCTTGTCCACCACCATCACACAGGTTAATACCGCGCTCAGCGTCGCTGCAGGCACGCTGCGGGGAATGCATTTCCAGGCCGCGCCGCATGCCGAAGTGAAGGTCGTGCAGGTTCCGCGCGGCTCGGCTTACGATGTGGTGCTCGATCTGCGCCCGGATTCGCCGCAGTATCGCCGCTGGTTCGGCCTCGAGCTGAGCGAACAGAATTTCCGTGCCCTGTATATTCCGGAAGGGTGTGCCCACGGGTATATCACTCTGGAGCCGGACACCGTCCTCACGTACTCGACGTCGGTGGATTACGCCCCGAAGTCGGCTGCCGGCGTCCGTTTCGATGACCCTGCATTCGGTATCCACTGGCCACGCGCCGCCAGCGTGGTCTCCAGCGCCGATCGCGCCTGGCCGGCCTTTGCCGGCTGATGTCTTAGAGAAGTAAAAAGGAGCTCGCCATGATCATCGTCGACACCGCGCTTGCGAAACGGGAAGCGGAGGGCAGGCCGCTGCGCATCGGAATGGTGGGCGCGGGCTACATGGCGCGCGGCATCGCGCTTCAGTTCCTGACAGCTACGCGCGGTATGCGGCTGGTTGCCATCGCGAACCGCAGCATCGAGCGGGCAGAGCAGTGCTACACGCAGGCTGGCGCGGAATGCAAACGTCTGGGCGATGCGCCCGGGGCGCTTCAGCAAGCCATCGAGGCCAAGCAATTCGTCGTCACTGACGACCCGATGCGGCTGTGTCGTGCGGAAGGCATCGACGCCATCATCGAGACCACCGGCGATGTCGAAGCGGGTGCCGCTGTCGCCCTGGAAGCATTGCTCCATGGCAAGCACGTCATTCTCATGAATGCCGAGGTCGATGCCAGCGTCGGCCCCATCCTGAAAACTTACGCAGATCGCGCGGGCGTGGTCTACACCTACACCGACGGCGACGAGCCGGGCGTAGCGCTGAACCTGTTTCGCTTCGTAGACAGCATCGGCTACAAGCCGGTGCTCATGGGGCAGATCAAGGGCTTCCTGAATCGGTACCGGAACCCTGAGACCCAGCGCGAATTCGCGGAGAAGCACCAGCAGAAGGCTGCCATGGTCGCCTCCTTCGCGGATGGGTCGAAGCTCGCCATCGAGTCCGCCATCATCGGCAATGCCACGGGCTTCCTGCCGGGCAAGCGCGGCATGTATGGCCACGAGTGCGGGCATGTGAAGGATCTGCTGAAGCTGTTCAAGCCCGACGATTTCAAGAACGGCGGCCTGGTGGACTTCGTGCTCGGCGCCGAGCCGCACACCGGTGCATTCGTCATGGGTTACAACGACGACCCGGTGAAGCAGAAGTACATGCAGTACTTCAAGATGGGCGAAGGCCCGCTCTACATGTTCTACACGCCCTATCACCTGCCGCACCTGCAACTGCCGCATTCCGTTGCGCGCGCAGTGCTGTTCAACGATGCCACGCTCACGCCGCTGGGCGCCCCGGTGTGCGACACCGTCAGCACGGCGAAGCGAGATCTGAAAGCGGGCGAGACGCTCGACGGCATGGGCGGCTTCACCTGCTACGGCCTCATCGAGAGCTACGCTACGTGCTCACAGCATGCCTACCTGCCGATTGCCTTATCCGGCGGCTGCAAGCTGAAGCGCGATATCAAGAAGGATGAGCCGCTGTCGTATCGCGACGTAGAGCTGCCGAAAGGCCGGGTCTGCGACAAGCTGCGAGCGGAACAGACGGCGCATTTCGCGGGCCAGGCGGCGCCTCTCGCCCGAAGCGCGTAATCGCGATGATGGCTTGACCGGGCGCCAGCGCAAGCTTTCGGCCCGTGCCGGCTTACCCTTGCCGGATGGGAGCCACGAGCTCCCGCGCCAGGCGCTCTCTCTCCCACAACGACATGCGCGCGAGATCGGCGGACAGCCCGACCTTGTCGCCGATGCCGATGGGCGCGTGCCACACGCCGCTCACGAGGGTGCGGTATTTGCGCCACGTGTGCATGCCGAAGTGCGACGTGTTCTTCGGGTCGTAGTACTGGTTCTGGTGCTTCACGTCACCGCGGTTCCAGCTCGAGGACTGCTGGTGATAGCGGCGGAAGAACAGGAACTCCGGCACCAGGCGAAATTTTCCGTACAGGCTCAGCTCGCCGAGAAAGTGCACATCCGAGGCGCGCTCGGCGCCAATGAGATGGGTGCCGCGCATGGCGGAGCGGCGTATGACGCCCAGATGCGCGTTACACAGGCCGATGCGTGAGAACAGCTTGCCGAAGCGTGCGCGAGGCGATTCTTCACCGAGGTCGAGGTTGTCCTCGTAGTCCTCGATGGGGGCGCCTTCCGCGTCGATGAGCTTCGTCTTGGAATAGCAGAGCACCACGTCGGGGTTCTGGTCGAGCACCGGCACGCACTTGGCCAGGAACGAAGGATCCCAGTAGTCGTCCGCCGTGGACCATTTGTGGTACTCGCCCCGGCAGAGCGAGAACACGTAGCGGAAATTTCCCGGGCCGCCGATGTTGTCCTGACGTCGCACATAGCGAATGCGCGAGTCCGTAGCGGCGAACGAACGGCACACCTGTTCGGTGGCATCCGTAGAGGCGTTGTCGGAGATTACGAGCTCGTAATCTGTGTACGTCTGCGCGAGCAGCGATTCCAGGGCGCGGCCGATGTACTTCTCGCAGTTGTACGCGGGCATCGCGATGCTGAGGCGGGGAACAGCGGCCATGGGTCAGTACCGCCCAGCTACCGTACAGGGCGGTCGAGCACCTTGCGGACGGCGTTTTCGCCGCTTAGGAAGGCTTCGTCGGTCCACAGGTAGCCCCATTCGCCATACCGGCCACAATACCCGATGCCGAGTTCGTCGAGGTAGCCGTGCACCGTAGCCAGCGCTGCGGGGCGCTCGAGGTCGAAGATGATGTTCGCGTAGGGGACGAGTTGCGCTTCCTGGAAGAGTATCTTGTCGTCCGGGCGCAGCACGCCGCAGCGCTTGAGGCCGGCGATGACGGGCTCGATGCACTGCTCGGGAGAGCCCTTCAGGGGCCTGTATTTGCGGGAAAAATACACTTCGGCCTGGATGCTGCCGGTTCCCTCTGGCACCACATGCCTGGAGTAATTGCGGGGATAGCTGACACGGCTGAAAGGGAATTCATCGTCGTAGAAGTAGGTCCAGCTCGACTTGGAAACGTCCGGGCGATTGACGCCCAGGTTGACGAGCACGACCGTCGAGCAGGCGAGCCGTTGAGAGGCGGCAACGACATCCGCCGGCGCCCCCTTGATCATGGGGATGAGATCGGGCAGCGGCACGGAAGACACCAGGCGCTCGTACGAAGCCGTAGTGCCATTTCGGAACTGCAGTGTGTGCGCAGCCGGGTCGACCGCAACCAGCTCATGTTCGAGCACGACACTGGATTGCGACAGCAGCCCCTTCAGGAAGGCTTCGAAGCCGCCGTGAGTGGGGTAGCGGTAATCCTGCACGTAGTGGATGTTGGGACGCTCGGGAGACACTGCGCCGTGCAGGACTTCCTCGAGTTTCGCCTGATAGAGCCGCGGACCCACCCAGTCGGTGGTGAGATTGCTCGCCTCCGTAGTGTGGTACTTGCGCGTGTACTGCATGGGAAACGCTTCGGCGTATGTGCGGCCGTAGCTTGCGACCAGCCAGTCTTCGTAGTTGCGGATCGGCGGGTCTTTGGCCTGTTGCGCCTCGACGAAGTCGCGGATGGTGTCGACGACTACCTTGGCTGGCATTCCATACAGGTTCGTGACGACCGGATGACGCACCCAGTTTCCCTGCCAGTAATTATCGATGTAGGCATTGATCGATTCATACTTGCCGTCGATGGCGGCGGAGAACAGCTCCTGGATACGCTTGTTCTTGGTGAACGAAACGTGGGGGCCTTCATCGAAGATGAAGCCATTGCGGTGATGCGAGACGGTGTGGCCGCCCGGGTGGCCGCTCTTGTCGAAGATGACGCTCGTGAGGCCGGCGGCACGCGCGGCGTCTGCCGCGCCGAGACCGCCCATGCCCGATCCGAGAATGACGAGATTGGGTTTCATCGAGCGAGTTTCCGGGAGAGATTGCCACAGTGTTGTGACGACAACGTAGAATCGCGCATCGGCCAGTGTGTGTCGATAGACATAATCAGGAAACTTGATTTGTCTCACACGTTCGGGCGGGGCGCGGCGCGTATAGTCTGTGTCAAAGTAGAGCCGCTGCAGGCCATGACCCTAGATTAAGATGACCGGCCGGGCGCAGAGGACGCGCAACGGTCACGGCCACGGATTTTAAGATGTCGGACTCCGTTTCCAGTTATCGAAAGATGATCCTGCTAGCAGGCGTCGTTGTCGCCGCCGCCTGCGGGTTGCTGCTGCTCGCGGCCCGTCTCTCGGTGCACGGAATCGTTGCCGGCCTGCTCGACGTGGCAGGTCTGCTCGCACTGGCCCTGGGGCTTTCCGTCGTCGCCAGTGGATTTTTAACGGTACAGCGCGCGCGCCTGGGCGAGGCTCGCGGGTCGGATCTCTTCCTGGACCTCAACCGCCCGCGTGAAGCGGATGCCATCGCCGCGAATCCGCCGCGCATGAATTTCTTCCGGCGTCTCTGGGCTCGCCCGGTCGTCGGCCACAATTTCCTCGTGGGCGACGAAGTGGTGGTCCGCAGTCTCGCTGAGATTCAGGCGACGCTCGATTCGAAGGGCGAGCTCGATGCGCTGCCCTTCATGCCCGAGATGACGAGGTTCTGCGGTTCGCAGGCTCGAGTCTTTCGCTGCGCCGACAAGATCTACGACTACGGGCGCACGAAAACGATGCGCCGGCTGGACGATTGCGTGCTGCTGATCGGTTTACGCTGCGATGGTTCGGCCCACGGCGGCTGCCAGGCCGGGTGCTTTGCGATCTGGAAAACCCGCTGGCTGAAGCGAGCGCCTGCTTCTACGCCCGCCAGGACGACAGCTTCTCAAGGCGCTGTCGATTCGCGCGCACCTGCGCCAGGGGCTGCGCCTACGGGGGCGGCTCACGAAGTCTATTCCTGTCAGTTCACGCAGCTGCAAGCGGCAACCCGTGAATTCAGTCCGTGGGACTTGCGCAAGGATCTCAGGTCGCTCGTTTCAGGCAACGTAACGCTCAGTGCTTTCCTCACTGCAATCGGCACTCGTTGGTTCAATACCGTGCAGACATTGCGTGGTGGTGGCACGTTTCCGGCCACGCCTCCCGGAAAGAATCAGCCGGGCACCGCTCCTCCGGAACCTCTCGCCGTGGGTGACATGGTGAAGGTGCGCCCCCTCGAAGAAATTGCGCGCACGCTCAACAGCCAGAACAAGAACCGCGGCCTCTGGTTCGATCGCGACATGGTCAGGCACTGCGGCCAGCGCTATCGCGTGCAGATTCGGGTGGACCGCATCATCGACGCGGCGACCGGCCGCATGCTCGAGATGAAATCGCCCTGCATCGTGCTCGAGGGCGTCGAGTGCTCGGGAGAGTTCCAGGCTTTCGGCGCGCAGCACGAATACCTGTACTGGCGTGAGGCGTGGCTCGCAAAAGAGCCTGCCGGGGCATCGCAGGCCGCGAGTCTGCGGGCCTCGTGAGCGAGCACAAAGCCCTCGACCACGCGCTGGTTTCCGGCATTGCCTGGACGGCCGTGCTGCGCTGGTCATCGCAGGTGGTCAGCTGGATCGCCACGTTCTTTGTCGCTCGGCTGCTGATGCCCAGCCAGTACGGGCTGGTCTCGATGGCAATGATTGCCATCGGCCTCGTGCGCATGGTCGAGGACTTCGGGCTCGACTCCATTCTCGTTCAGGACCGAAGCATCGTCGGAGATCGCCAGGCGCGGCTCGCGGGCTTCATCACATCGATCGGCGTCGGGCTCTGCGCTCTGTTCCTGCTATTGGCGCACCCGATAGCCGCTTTCTTCAAAGAGCCCGAGGTCGCGCAGCTCATCTCAGTGTTGAGCCTGCTGTTCATCACAGATGCGTTGCAGGTGGTGCCGCGCGCGGCGCTTCAGCGCGAGTTGCGGTTTCAAAGACTTGCCGTGGCATTGTTCGTCCAGGTCATTGTCACCCAGGGCGCGCTGGTGGCCGCCGCTCTGGCCGGCTGGGGCGTCTGGGCGCTGGTGGCCAACTCGGTCGCGGGCGCCGTTGCGATCACGGTTCTCCTCATCTGGTGGCATCCGTATTCCATCCGCTGGCCGCGAGACGTCAAGACACTGGCGCGTCCGCTGCTGCAGGGCTGGCGAGTCATGGCCTCGAGAATGGCTTACTACGCCTATACCACTGCGGACCAGACCATCATCGGGCGCATGCTCGGCAAGGATGCGTTGGGTGTTTATTCCTTCTCGACCACGTTCGCCAATCTTCCTTTTCAGGAAGCGAGCGCGGTAGTCAGCAAAGTGGTTCCGGGCATCTTCTCCGAGGTGCAACATCGGCGGGATGAGCTGCGGCGCTACTTTCTCGTGCTCACGGAGTGCCTCTCCTACCTGACGCTGCCTATGTCCGTGGGGCTCGCACTCACTGCGGACCTGCTCGTGCACGTGGCACTGGGGCCGAACTGGGAAGGCGTCATCGTGCCGCTACAGGTGCTGTGCCTCTACGCCGCGTTCCAGGGCAGCCAGATACTCATCTCACACTTGCTCATGTGGACCGGGCAGTTCCGGGCCCTCATGTGGTGCTCCATTCTCACCGGCGTGATGCTGCCGCTTGGGTTTCTGCTGGGCGCCAACTACGGAGTTATCGGCATCACCTGGGCGTGGGCGGTGGTTTATCCGCTATCGAATATCCCGCCATTGATCATCGGTCTGCGAACCGTTTCGGTGTCGTTCCCGAAGTGGTTCGATGCACTCAAACCTTCGGCGGTGGGCTGCGTGGTCATGGCGGCGGCAGTGCTGGCAATGCGCTCCTACACTCCGCAAGGCACGTCGGACGCCGTTCGATTGGTGGCAACCATTGGTGTGGGAATGCTGGTGTATGCAGCGGCGTTGTGGGTCTTCTTCCGCCGTCGCGTGCTGGACATCATCAGCGTCGTGCGCGCCGTGCGCCAACCGGTAGTCGTCGCCCCCGCCTGATTCTCAGCGGCGTGCGAAGGGAAGCTTCGCTCTCAGTCGCGCAGCCATCTCCGGCATCTTCCTCAGTAACATGGATTCCGCGCTCTCAGGCGGACGGCCTGCCAGCAGCCATAACACCGTCGCGCTCGCGATGTAGATCGGCACGCCCAACGCGATGCACTCGAACAGCGAAACCAGTGATCGTACCGTTGGCAGTACCACGACCGGCGGCGTGGGGCCGATCAGTCTTACGCCCAGGTACATGACGGTAGCCGCGCACAGGGGCCGCCACAGATGCGAGATGAATTCCATCGGCCGCAAGCCGAGATGACGCGTGATGAAATAGAAGTTCACCGGGAGAATGACCAATGCAGTGCCGACGTAGGCCCAGGCCGCCCCCGTGATGCCGAAAGCGTAGGTGAGGCCTACCAGCGCTGGCAGCAGAATGGCCACGTGAATGCCGTTGATCTTCACGAACACCTGCGGCTTGCCGATGGCGAGGAACGCGGAGTAGGCGTTGCTCTGCAGGACCTGGGTGATACCGAAGAAGGCGAGAATCTGAATGAGGATCGCCGCATCGATCCACTTCGGCCCCAGCACCACCAGCACCAGGAACGGCGCGCACACCGCGAAGCCAGCCACGGCTGGCACGGCGACCAGCGCGATCATCGCCATCACCGACAGATACTCACGGCGCAGTGCCGGCATGTCGTGAGCGAGCCGCACGTAGCCCGGGAGAATGGCGCGATTGATCGGCGCGACGAGCTCCGTGCCCGGCATGCTCGAGATCTCGGCGGAGACGCTGAATATGCCCAGCGGGCGCGGCCCTGCGATTCGCCCGATGACGAAGTCCGATGAGCGATCGCGCAGGAAGGTGATGAGGTTCTGCGTCAGCAGCCACTTCGAAACGTGCATCAGCTCCCGCACGCGCGACAGCGAGAATTTCGGGCGGAACGCATGCATGGCGTAGCTCAGTGCCAGCCCACCGGCGCGTCCCGTCACCGTGCCAATGACCAGCGCCCAGTAATTTCGCAGCGTGTAGGCGAGTGGGATGACGACAGCGAACGCCATTACTTTCTTGGTCAGCAGGAAGCGAAACTCGCGGTGAAACTCCATGTTCTTGCGGAACATGACCACACCAACGTTCTCCAGCCCCTGAAACATGGCGCCGCAGGCGAGCACGCAGATAACCGGTACGACGCGGGGCTCGTGGTAGAAGAGGCCGGCCGGCCACGCGAGGATGAGCATCATGAGAGCGATGCCACCCGCCGCCATCACGTTGAGTGTCCACGCGGTATTGAAGTGCTCGGGCGTGGCGTCGGCGCGCTGGATGAGCGCGGTATCCATACCGAACAGGGCGAAGAGCTCCAGCAGCGCGATCAGCGAGGTGGCCATTGCCACCAGCCCGAAATCCTCCGGCGCCAGCAGGCGCGCCAGCACCAGCATGCTGATGAGCCCGAGGCTTCTTTCCAGCATCTTGAACAGCACCATCCACACGGCGCCGCGCGCCATGCTGCCGCGAACGTTGATCGTGCTCATCGGAATCGCGGCGGCCTCATGACGGGCGGCTGGCGCGAGTCATGGCATTGATCAGAGCGGCGGCGGGTATCTTCCAGTCGAAGGACAGTGCGTGAGCGACGATCTGCTCGGCTGAATAGGGGCGCTTGCGGATCTCGCGCATCGCGTCGGCCAGGCCGCGGGTCGAGTGGGGGTCGTACAGCACACCGCACCGTTCATTGACGACGTCGCCGATGCCACCGAGATTGGGCGCGACCACGGGCACGCCCGCGCTGAGCCCGAGCATCACCGCGCCGGAGGTGAGGATTTCGCGATACGACAGCACGAGCGCATCCAGTGCGCCGATGTGGGTCATGATCTCGTCGGACTTCAGGAAGCGAGGAACGATGTGCACTCGATGCGCCATGGATTCCGGTACGAGCTCTTGAACGCTACGCAGGTATTGAGGTGACGCGAATTCGCCAGCGATCAGCAGGTGACAACTCTCATCGAGGTGGGGGAGTGCGGCCAGGATCGACTCGAGACCCTTGTAAGGCCTGCACGAGCCGACGAATCCATACAGCGTAACATCTGCAGGGAGTCCCAGAGCGTGACGCGCGAGCTGTTTGGGCGGTGCTTCGGTATACAGGGACCGCCAATGGCCGTGAGCCACCTGCTGGATTCGCTCCGGCCCAACGCCAAATTCCGAGGCGACAAGCGCGGCAGCTGTGGCGCCGTGCACGAAGATAACTTCCGCGACCCGCGTGATGAAGCGACGTGCAGCGCGATGAGACCACCGGCTGCGGCCGCCATCGTGCGGGTAGAGGTTATGCGCGGTCCAGAAGATGCGGCCGCCTCGCAGGCGGATCATGTTGATGAGCGCGAAGAAGCGTATCAGGTAGAAGAACGTGGCCAACCGCGCCCCACTGCGGTAGTAGAGGAACGAAGGCCAGTGAACGTGCACGACGTCGCCGCGTTTCAAGCGCGCAAAGATCCAGCGGCCAGCCCATTCCCCGGCAACGGCCTCGACGCCCAGTTCCGCTGTCGTTCGATAGAGCTCCTCGCAGTAAGCGATGCCAGACTTAGGGTAGGCGATGAGCTTGGGGATGGATTGCAATGGGACGCTCGCGCACGGTCAGCCAGGGCGCAATTGGCGCAGGAGGCCGAGCACATCGCACTCGGTAGCCGCCAGCTGCCAACCGCCAACATTCACGATACGTCCCTCTGAGTAGTCCGCCGCTATATTGGTTCGGATGTGCTCGATGATCTGTTTATCGCTGGCCGTTGCCAGCCTGAAGGCTTTGTCAGAAGCGCCGAACAGCACCGCGCGCGCCGCTGCGATATCCGCTGCCGCCGCTTGCGCGCCGGGAGCAAGCAGACGACGAAGGGCGGCGACGAGAGTGTTGCTTGTGAAGGCTGCAGGTAACGCAACCAGCGTGCACGCGGTAAGGCCGGCGGCCAGGATCTCTCGACGCGTGGGCAAGCGTGTTTGCAGCCGTGTCGTGCTCATGTCGCGCGCGCCTGAAGGTGATCGGCAAGGCGCAGTGCCAGCGCGACAATCGTTAGTGTGGGATTGCCGTGCCCGTTGGTGGGGAACACAGAAGAACCGGCCATATATAGGTTATCGATGCCATGAACGCGCCCGTTGGCGTCCACGACGCCGTGTTTGGGATCGTTGCTCATGCGCGTGGTTCCGCAGTGGTGCCAGCTTATCGGAATGTTGGCCGGCCAGCCTCGGGTGTGCAACTCCAGCGGGGTGTGCAGTTTCGCCGTGTGGGTACTGCCGAAGGCCTTGACGCATTCGTCGACCGCCACTTCGATGGTGTGTTTGTCGAGATCCGTCAGCCGCCATTCCAGTTTAGTGCACAGCATGCCGAGCCGGTCGCGGTGGTCGCCCAGCCGGACGCGGCTTTGGGGGTTCGGCGCCTGCTCCTGCGTGGTGACGATCTTGAACATGCGCGCGTGCTGGCCGCCGGGCCTGAACGCCGCTTCCACGGCGTCATCCAGGTTGTGCCAGAGGTTCTGCACCGAGCGGGTGAAATTTTCCCAGGCGGAGCGGTCGACGGCGTTGGCCGTTTCGGCGGCGGTGAAGTAGTCCGACCAGGTGGTCTCCAGGACATTCGCGCTGTAGTTGAGTGTGGCGCGGGACCTCTGCACCTGTTCGTCCAGGGTGAGATACGCCATCACGTTAGCCGAGCGGGCACCGGCATGTTTCGATTTACGACTGACTTCGCGCGAGGTGGTCTGGTAGAGATCGAACTGCGTGCGCACGTCTTCGGGGAACACTCCGGCGGTGTCGAGCTGCATGTGGTCGGCAAAGAATCGCCCGACCAGATCATTGTCGTTGCCGACGCCCGCCTTGATGACTTCGTTCGAGGCAAGCAGCAGGCGGGGGTTCTCGATGCCCCCGGTGGCCACCACATAGCGTTTTGCCTTGACCGAGAACTGGACGCCTGCCTCCGTGGTGACGTGCATCGCCTCGATAGTGGCGCCATTCGGCGTCGGACGGATCTGCGTCACATTCGAGTACAGGTACACCGACACCGTGCCGGCCTTCTCGAGCGGGTCGCGATAGCGCGCCCCGAAACGGGTCGGCGGGCTGAACTGGATCAGCCGCGAGTGGATGCGGGCGGGCGGTAGCGGGAGCAGTGAGCCTTCGGGTAGCTGCCAGTCCGCCGGGTCATAGTCGAATTCGCCGACCTGGCAGATTTCCTGGGCTTTGGGGTAGAAGGGCGCCAGGGTCTCCGCCGTGATCGGCCAGCCGCTGTGAGGTACCCAGGGCCGCGCCTCGAAGTCGATGGGATCCAGGGGCCGGCACCAGCCGCCCCAGTGCATGGTGGAGCCGCCGAGGCACCGTAACCGTGCGGATTCGAGCGGCACGTAGTTGAGGCCTGCAATCTGCCCCCGCGCGAGGCTCTGGGGGCCCGCTTCCGGGACGAGGCCGCCGCTCTCCAATACAATGACCGAGGTGTTCGTTTCGGCCAGTGCGAGGGCGAGCGTGATGCCGGCGGCGCCTGCACCCACGATGCATACGTCGGCGACCAGCTCGCTCTGCGCCGGGACCGTTCTTCCATCGATGATCAATTGCGGCTCCCGGCTCGTTGCAGCAATGATCCCCTCGCGCCAGTTGAGTGTGCTGTGATACACCGCACGTTATGTTTGAAGGCAGGTGCACCTGCAATACACCTGCTCCACAATACGTAGATCGCGCGGATCGCATGCTCGATTTCGAGCCGACAAGAATATCCGCCGGTACTAGAAGAAGGGTTCATGGGGAAGAGAAAGCCGCTGCTGGCGCGAGCCGCAACCCTCGCGCTGCTTTGCCTTTGCGTCGCCTCGCTCGGCGTGCTGGCGCTCTTTGTGCTGACCGGGCGACTTGCAGGCATGTCCAGCTGGGCGGCCGCGAGTGTCGTCGCACTGCTGTTCGGCCTGGCCCTGGTCACGGGATTCGCGGCCATGCGCCTGAGCGCTTCGGGCGTGGTGCGTGTCGCGTTCGAAATCGGGGCGTTCATCGTCGCCTTACTCGCGGCTGAGTTCATGATCCGTATTCTCTCGCCGGACCCGCCATCCGCGCAGCACGCGCGGGCGATGGATGCGGCCCACCTGGGCATACCCTTCGATCTGCGCACCAAGTCCGAAGTGGTGACGGAGCTGCGAGCGCGTGGCGTGGATGCTTACCCCGGCGCCTCGCGTGAGTGGCCGCGGCAGCCCCGAGTGCGCCAGCAGTTGCCCGAAGGCATGTACCCGCTGTCCGACGCCTCGAATGCCGAGGTGGTGGAGTGTAACGAGTCGGGGCGTTATCTCACGTTTCACACCGATGAATACGGCTTCAGCAACCCGGCCGGGCTCGTCGCCGTCGGCAAAGTGGATATCGCTGCGGTCGGCGCATCATTCACTCTCGGCCATTGCGTGCAGGATGGGAAAGGACTCGTTGCGCAGCTGAGACAGCACTTCCCCAAACTTGCGAACTTCGGCATGGCCGGCAGCGGCACGCTGTCGATGCTCGGCACGTTCCGCGAATACGTCGAGCCGTTGAAGCCGCCGCTGGTGCTGTGGGTGATGCATCCGTGGACGGCGGATACACGCGATGAGCTCAACGACCCGCTGCTGTCGCGGTACCTGGATCCCACGTTCTCCCAGCGCTTGTTCGAGCGCCGCGCCGAAGTCGACCAGGCCATGCGCGCCATCGCCATCCCGGTGCAGTACGAAGCCGATGCGGGCCAGAGGCGCGCCGTGGAGGCCGCCCAAAGAGATCGCTTCGTGGGTGTACTCACGTTGTCACAACTTCGCAAGCGCCTGCATCTGCCGGAGCTTGTGGCTAAGCCGCCCCCGCCGATCGATCTCGCCCCCTGGGAACGCAGTGTCGACCTTGCGAAGCGCACCACCGAGAGTTGGGGTGGGCGGTTCATCGTGGTGATCATGCCGCTGTATGCCGAAGTGGTGGCGCACGAGCTCGCAGACCCGCTGCATCACGACCGGCTTGCATCCGCCTTGAAGGCGCGCGGTGTGGAAGTCATCGACACCGTGCCCATTTTTCTGGCCGCGCCCGACCCGGGCGGCTTGTACGTCATGCGTCGGAACAACCATCCGAGCGCAGAGGGCCACCGCATGCTTGCCGACTACATTGCGACACAATTGAACGCGCCCGGCGGGCCGGGCCCGATGCTCGCTCACGAGGCGGGGCGATGAGCGCCGGCACGAGCGGCGAGGTCTTGCTCCAGCGTGTGGAGAAAGTATTCCGGCGCGCGTTCGGACCCCGCATTCCGTTCCACGCGAAGCTCGATCGCACCACCGAGCCGCGCTGGACGTCGCTCAAGCACGTCGAGTTCCTGATCGGGCTCGAGCAGGAGTTCCACGTTCGCTTCGATGGCACCGATGCCACCGACCTCGTGAGCATCCCCGCGGTGTGCGGGCGACTTGCCACGAGCGAGACGCAGTCCGGATGAACGACCTGCGTCTGCAGCGCGCCTACCTGATCCGCGTGGTCGAGGAGCGGCTGCTCGCCTTGTTTTCGGAAGGCAGGGTGGCGGGCACCACCCACACCTGCATCGGCCAGGAACTGTCGGCCGTCATGCTCGCGGAGAGCCTCGATCCCGTGCGCGACATCATCTTCTCGAACCATCGCTGCCATGGGCACTTCATCGCCTGGACGGACGATGTCGAAGGGCTCATCGCTGAGATCATGGGCATGAGCGAGGGCGTCTGCGCCGGCATCGGCGGCAGTCAGCACCTGTGCGGCCGGCGTTTTTTCAGCAACGGCATCCAGGGCGGCATCGTGCCGGTGAGTGCGGGCCTCGCGTTCGCTCAGAAACTTGCGGGTGAGCAAGGCGTGGTTGCCGTTTGCATTGGCGACGGCACCCTGGGTGAAGGCGTCATCTACGAGGCGTTCAACATCGCTGCGAAGTGGGGCCTGCCGCTTCTGGTGCTGCTCGAGAACAATCTCTACGCTCAATCCACGCATCAGAACGAAACGCTTTCGGGTGATATCTGTGCGCGCGCGGCGGCTTTCGGCATTCGCACGTTTACCGGCAGCACCTGGGAATACGAGGCGCTCGGTGAAACACTGCGCGCCGCTGTCTCGCTGGTGCGTAACCAGTGCGTGCCGGCGTTCGTGCGAGTGGATACCTACAGGCTCGCCGCGCATTCGAAGAGTGACGACAACCGGGACGCCGCCGAAATTTCATCGTTCGCTGCGCAGGATCCCATCAACTCGCTGCTTCGCTCGGTCACGACCACGCGGGATCAGCCCGAATATGTGTCGGTGCGCGCGCGCGTGGACCGCGCCGTGTCGCTAGCGGAAAAAGGGGTTCCTCGCGAAGTGCGGCCCTTCGCCCTTGAGGTACCTGGCGTCGCCGGCTATCACGCGGTGGACGCGCCCGAAGAGGGAACGCAGCTCGATGCCATCAACCGATCGCTGCGCGCCTGGCTTCAGGAAGACGGCAAGGTCATCGTCCTGGGCGAAGACATTCGCTCCCCGTATGGCGGCGCCTTCAAGGTGACGCGCGGGCTGTCGGATGAATTTCCCGGCCGCGTCATCAATGCGCCCATCAGCGAGGCGGCCCTGGTCGGCGTGGGCAACGGCCTGGCGCTCGGCGGGCGGCGGCCCGTCGTCGAGATCATGTTTGGAGACTTCCTCACCTTGTGTTGCGACCAGCTGGTCAATCACGCGGCGAAGTTCAAGGGCATGTACGCGGAGAAGGCGAGCGCGCCCATCGTCGTTCGCGCCCCCATGGGCGGCGGCCGCGGCTATGGGCCCACGCACAGCCAGAACCTCGAGAAGCACTTCGT
>JBDTUL010000016.1:0-25848 GCA_040007735.1 Gammaproteobacteria bacterium
AAGAGCCCTCAATCGCCGGGCGGCTGAGAGCATGAATTGAACGCTCGCAGAGCGAGCCACTGCATCCAGCGAGCCACTGCATCAGCCTGGGATCAGCAAGCCCTGGGATCAGCGAGCCGCTGGCACAGCAACGAAGCGGAGTCGCGCTCAGCAGGCCTGGGACGGGACGTCAAAAAAGCAGGATTGCTTTTTGTCGAGCCTCCGATGGATCGGTCCAGCGGGCGGTCCCGTCACGGACCTGCTGAGCGCGGCTTCGCCACTCCAGCGCCACCAGCGGCTCACCCATAACCCATCGAATTACCCGATGGGAATCCCCCGAAAATCGCGCTTTTTTCGCACGCCGCGCGCCCCTATCTTGACTGCCACAGGAGGGCACAACCCCATGAACGCAATCCGCCGCAGTAACGAACGAGGCTACGCCGACCACGGCTGGCTCAAGTCCTTCCACACTTTTTCGTTTGCCGACTATTTCGACCCGGAAAACATCGAGTTCGGGCCCCTTCGCGTGATCAATGAGGATCGCGTCGAGCCCGGCATGGGCTTCGGGACGCACGGCCATCGGGACATGGAGATCATCAGCTATGTGCTCGAGGGGGAGCTGGCACACAAGGACTCCACGGGCACCAGCTCGACCATTCGTCCGGGCGACGTCCAGCGCATGAGCGCCGGGTCCGGCGTGCGGCATAGCGAGTTCAACCCGTCCAAGACGCAGGGCGTGCACTTCCTGCAGATCTGGATTCAGCCGAACAAGGCTGGCATTCCGCCCAGCTACGAGGAAAAGCGTTTCTCGCCCGAAGAGAAGCGCGGCCGCCTGCGGCTGATCGCCTCGCCAGACCGGGCCGAGGGGTCGGTGCTCATTCAACAGGACGCGCGGGTGTATGCGGGGCTCTTCGATGGTGCAGAGACCGCGAAACTCGAGATTGCGCCGCGGAGACGGGTGTATGCGCACGTGGCCCGCGGCCAGGTGACGGCCAACGGCGTCGCACTGAATGCCGGGGATGCACTGAAGATGACCAGCGGGGGTGAGTTCACGCTTCAGGGTGGGCTTGAGAGTGAGGTTATCGTGTTTGATTTGCCGGGCGAGGAATAAGACGCCCTCGAACGCCGGGCGGCTGAGAGAGAGGTCACCTTGACAGGTCAGGTATAGTCGCTCGCCTAACCCTGAGGAACCCAAAAATGGCGTTCGCCCCATCGACAGTCCTCGAGCAACGGCGCGAACAAATGTTCCCCACGCTCACGCCCGCGCAGGTCGACGCCGTGCGCCGCTTTGGCGGCGAGGCGCAGTGTTACGCGCCACAGGAAGTGGCGGTTCAGTTCGGCCAGGTCGGCGCGCCGGCTGTGCTCGTGCTGAAGGGTTACCTCGAAGTGTCGCGCCGGGACATGGTGGGCACCACCGAAACCATCACCCGGCATGAGCCCGGCCAGATGGCCGGGGAGATCAGCCAGCTCGCAGGTGGCCCTTCCTTCGTGCAAATGATCGCGGGCCCCGAAGGCTGCGAAGCCATTCCCTACGATGCCGCGCATCTGCGCTCGCTGATGATCGGCCATGCCGAAGCCGGCGAGTTCCTCATGCGCGCCTTCATCCTTCGGCGTGTCGCTCTCATTGAGGCCGGCGCCGGCACCGTGCTCCTCGGCCGCGCGGACTCGGCAGACACCGTGCGTTTGGAAAACTTCCTGAGGCGCAACGGCGTTCCGTACACCTTCCTCGACCCGGAGCAGGACGATCAGGCCAAGGCGCTCATCGAGCGCCTGCCAACCATCAAGCCGGAAGAACTGCCCATCACGGTGTGTCCGGACGGCTCGACGCTTCGCAATCCCACCGAAAAGGCGCTCGCCCAGTGCATCGGGCTGCTGCCCACCTTCTCGCAACAGAATGGATACGACGTGGCCATCGTCGGCGCCGGGCCAGCCGGCCTCGCCGCTGCGGTGTATGCCGCATCGGAAGGGCTTTCGGTCGTCGTGCTCGACACGCGCTCATTCGGTGGGCAAGCCGGCGCGTCCTCGCGCATCGAGAACTATCTCGGCTTTCCCACTGGAATTTCGGGCATGGCGCTCGCGGGCCGCGCGTTCAATCAGGCGCAGAAATTCGGCGCCACGATTGCCATTCCGGCCGAAGCCATGCGGCTGAAGTGCGGCATGGAGTGTACGGCTGGACACAAACTCCACACGCCCTCCGCGTTCGGCAAGCCGGTGTCGAGACGTTTCGAAATATCGCTGGACGATGAGCAGCGCGTGCGCGCGTCTTCCATCGTCGTGGCAAGCGGTGCGCGTTATCGGCGCCTCGATGTATCGAACCTCGAGATGTTCGAAGGCCACGGCATTTACTACTGGGCGTCTCCCATCGAGGCGAAGCTCTGCGTGCAGCAGGAAATCGCGCTCGTCGGCGGCGGTAACTCCGCGGGGCAGGCCGCCGTGTTCCTCGCAAGCCACGCAAAGAAAGTGCACATCATCATTCGCGGCAAGAGCCTGTCGGCCACGATGTCGAGCTACCTCATCGATCGCATCAAGGCATCGCCGAACATCGAGCTGCACACGCAGACGGAGCTCGTGGAGCTCAAGGGAACGCGTGAAGAAGGGCTGCAGTCCATCCTCTGGCGCGACCGAGCCAGCGGCTCAACAGAAGACTGCCCCACCCGTCACTGCTTCGTGTTCATTGGCGCAGACCCGAACGCGGACTGGCTCCGGGAGTGTTTCATCGCCGTAGATGCCAAGGGCTTCGTGCAGACGGGCATCGAGATCGCCGTGGCCGACCGCCAGCCCGAGGGCCACAGCCAGTTCACACGCGCGCCGCTCGCGCTCGAAACAAACATCCCCGGCGTATTCGCAATCGGTGACGTGCGGGCGGGCTCAGTGAAACGAGTGGCGTCGGCGGTGGGTGAAGGTGCGGCAGTCGTCGCACAGCTTCACAATTATCTGTCCCAGGCCTCGACCTTGCCCGCCACTGCGGCCCTTGCAGGGGATGCACACTCCGCCGACGACGAAGCCGTTCTCGTCCAGCCGCGCAACACAGCTTCCAGCTCGTCGACGTCCACGGGTTTGACGAGGTGATGGTCGAACCCCGCGTCGTGTGAACGCGCCCGACCCTCGGCCTGCCCCCAGCCGGTGAGCGCAATCAGCAGCACGTGCGCGAACGCGGGCTGGCTGCGCACACGTCGCGCAACTTCATAGCCGTCTACCTCGGGCATGCCGATGTCCACGAACATCACGCCCGGACAGTGCGGCGCCAGCGCATCCAGTGCGGCCGCGCCAGCGTACGCCACTCGCACCTCCGCGCCCATCAGCTGAAGGAGCATCGCGAGACTGTCTGCCGAATCGTGATTGTCATCGACAACCAGCGCGCGGCGCCCGTCGAGCGGCGGCCTTTCCGATGAATCCGGCTGCTGCCGCACCTCGCTGGCAAGCGGCACGACGACCGGCAGCGTCACGATGAATTCGCTTCCCGCTCCCAGCCCGTCGCTGCGCGCCTCGACACTACCGTCGCGAAGATCCACCAGGCTCTTGACCAGCGTGAGGCCGACGCCGAGCCCGCCCTGGGCCCGGCTCGCGGAACGACGCACCTGCGTGAACATCTCGAACACTCGCGGGAGCATGTCCGCCGCGATGCCGATGCCGGAATCACGCACCGTCACCCGCATTTTCCCGCCGGCCTCGCGCACGCTCACTTCGATTCGGCCGCCGTCTTCGGTGTACTTGGCCGCGTTGTTCAGCAGATTCGAAAACACCTGCGTCCAGTGAAAAACTGTTTCAGCGCGAGAATCTGTCGCCTGTAGCGCAAGGCATTGCCCGTGAGGAGCCGCAACTCCGACAGCGAGTCGAGCACCAGACGCGAAGGTTTGATGGCCTCGACATCCGCGAGGATCGCCTTTGTGGTCTCGGTCAGCTCGATCTCGCTCGGATGGAATATGGTGTATTGCTCGTCCGGTTCCAGCGCGCGCTCGGACGGCGCCAGCTCCCGCATGGTGATGCCCTCGAGCGACCAGCCGTGCGAATCGGCGACGGCGCGGATTTCCTCGGCGGACTCCGACAAGCTCACGTACAACACCGGCTCCTTGCGGCGCGCGCCTTCGAGCAAAAATTGCAATGACAGGGTGGTTTTTCCAGAGCCGGGCACGCCCTCGACCAGATACATGCGGTTGGGCGTCAGCCCGCCCTGCAGAATCCGCTCCAGACCCTCGATTCCCGTCGCCGCATCGGCTTCAGTGACCTTCGCGGCCGCGCTGTCGGTGTGCGTTCTACTCATTCCAGCCTCTCATCCTTCTGCTATCTAATCGCGAACCGGAGAGTTTGTTCCGTGCTGAGGCTTGAGCGGGTCGCAGGTTCAGACCCTCTGCTATCCCGACGGGGAGATGCCCCTGACGCGGGCAGACACTAGACTCGTTGGCCCGGGGAACCGTTGGCGGAGACACGAGTGCTCGAGGTCTATTTCTGGCCGACCAGCAATGGCAAGAAGATCACCATCATGCTGGAAGAGATCGGGCTGCCCTATCGGGTGGTGCCGGTGAACATCAACAAGGGAGATCAGTTCACGCCTGAATTCGAGGCCCTGAATCCGAATCAGCGCATGCCGGTGCTCGTCGATGACGAGGTGGTGGGCGGGCGACTGGTGGTGTTCGAGTCCGGCGCCATACTGCAATACCTCGCGGAGAAAACCGGAAAGCTGCTGCCCACCGATCTGCACGGAAAGTATCGGGTGCTGCAGTGGGTGAACTGGCAGATGGGCGGACTGGGGCCGATCGCAGGCCAGGCGCATCACTTCTTTCAGTACGCGCCGATGAAAGTGGAATACGCCATGCACAGGTTCCGCGGCGAAGCGACGCGGCTCTACAAGGTGATGGACAAGGAGTTGGGCAAACACCAGCACCTTGCAGGCGACGACTACTCCATTGCAGACATTGCGGCGTGGCCGTGGGTGTATCGCCACGAATGGCAGCAACAGAACCTCGACGATTTCCCCAACGTTAAGCGATGGTTCAAGGCGGTGGGTGCGCGGCCAGCGGTCGCGCGTGGCGCGAACGTCGGTGCGGAATGGCTGGCCACCGCGCAGGCTATGTCCGACGAGGACAAGAAACGACTGTTCAATTTCCGTGACGAGGACATCCGCAAACGCACGACCTGAACCGGCGCAGGCGGGCGGATTCACAGCTTGCAAAGGCTGGGCGCTTCGCTCATAAGGGAAGCGAAACGCGGTACGGATTGCTTGCCGCCGTTTGTCATTCCGATGGGTTATTCATATGGCCGATACCACCGACTGGGCTTTCCCCGAAGAGCTGCAACCGAAGCCGGAAACACTGGGCTTCAATCTCGACACCGTGCTTCGCTCGGTGGTGTTGTTGCGCGCCGAAGTGCCGGAGGATGCGTTCACCGCATCCATCCTCGGCACTGAGCGAGTCGGCAGCGGCGTCGTCATCCGTGAAGATGGGCTGGTGCTCACCATCGGCTATCTCATCACTGAAGCGGAATCCATCTGGCTCACCACGCGCGACGGCACTGTCGTGCCGGCCCATGCGCTTGCATACGATTACGTCACGGGCTTCGGCCTCGTGCTGCCGCTCGGTCGCGTCTCGGTTCCCGCGCTGGAGCGAGGCAACTCCGCCAGCGCGCCCATCGGGTCCGATGCGGTCGTCGTCTCCCATGGCGGACAGGGCCACACGCTCAGCACCCGCATCGTCGACAAGCGCGAGTTCGCGGGCTACTGGGAATACCTGATCGACGAGGCCGTGTTCACCGCGCCTGCCCACCCCCACTGGTCCGGCGCCGCGCTGGTCGGGCCGGACGGCAAGCTGCTCGGCATCGGGTCGCTCCTGGTGCAGGAGCCGATCAGCGGCGAATCCATCGACGCGAACATGTTCGTTCCGGTCGACCTGCTGGAACCGATCCTCGACGACCTCTCCAACCTGGGTCGGGCCGCCCGGACGCCCCGTCCCTGGCTCGGTCTGTACGCCACCGAATCCCAGGGGCAACTGGTCGTCGGCGGGCTGGCCACCGACGGCCCCGCCGCCCGGGCCGGCGTGAAGCTGGGCGACCGCGTGCTGGAGGTGGCCGGTCAGCGCGTCGGCGGGCTGTCGGACCTGTTCCGCAAGGTGTGGCGCCTGGGCCCGGCCGGCACGGACATTCCGCTGACGCTGGCGCGCGGCCAGTCCCGTTCACGGGTGCACGTGCGCTCGACCGACCGCGACGACCTGCTCAAAAAGCCTCAAATGCACTAATCCATTTGGCAAAAGCGGCCTTTGTTCATTTGGCAAAAGTGGCCTTCGGCCCTTTTGCGGACAATGCTTTCGTTTCCGGCCGCAAAAGGCGCGGCTTTTGCAGCCTGCTCAGCGACAACGGAGTGTGAGCGGCACTAATTAGGGTAGGCCGCGGTCCTAGCCCGGACGGGCGGTGTTATTCAGGCGGCGCTCGAGCCGCATCACCAGGACGGAGGGCGCCACTTGCAATGCCTTGGAGAGCCGGCACAGCACCGTGATGGTCGGGGAGTGGATGCCGCATTCAATCTGACTGATGTAGGTGCGGTCGACTTTGGATTTCATCGACAACATGGACTGCGACCAGCCCCGGGCGAGCCGCACCTGGCGGAGCACTTCGCCGAAGCGGCGGCTCACCATGTTCTTGCGGACGATGGATGCAGCCGTTGCCCCTCCCATTGCGGATCAGCCTTTCAGTTCTTCGATGGTACGGTTGAGCAGGAAGTCCGGTCTGACTTCCAACCCTTCCGCGACTGCAAGCAATACGGTGAGCGACGGCTGTCGCCGTGCGCGCTCCAGGAGCGAGGGGTAAGTTCGCGAGATGCCACTTCGGAATGCCAATTCTTCTTGGGACAGGTTCTTGCGTTCCCGTACTTCCTTGAGAACTCTGCCGAAAGCCACCGCTGCCTTGCGATTGCGTGCCACGGTGTAACGATGCGATGTACGAGACTCGTGCTCTACGGACGATAGTCGGAAACATGCAGATTTTCTTTCGCATTCTTTGCAGCGTGGTTATCAGTGCGTTCGCCGTTCCGGTGTTCGCAGTCACCACGGACAGTGTGAATCACCAGGCACGCATCGAAGGGAAAGGTACGCGCACCGTGGTTCTCGAGTCGGGGCTGGGAGATACCCTGGATATCTGGAAAGATATCCAGCCGCGAATCGCGGATCACTGCGCACGTACGTTGGCTTATACCCGCGCAGGGTATCTGGGTAGCGATCCGGCGAACGAAGGGCCGCGGGATTCCGCGACTATAGTCGCGGAGCTGCGCGCAGAGCTGAAAAAGCGGAACATTTCGCCGCCGTACGTGCTGGTAGGGCACTCGCTGGGCGGGCTCTACATGCAATATTTTGCGCGCAACTTCCCCAACGAGGTAGTCGGACTGGTGCTGGTGGACTCGACCCACTGGAACCAGCACATGGAGATCGATACCTCCGCCAACACCGCCTATACCAAGGGCCGCGAAGTTACCCTTTTCATGCCCTGGATCATGCGGCGTGAATTCAAGGACAGCATCGATGCCGGCGAACAGGTGCGTAACAGCCCGTCCGCGGACTTCGTCCCCACCATCGTGCTCTCCAGCACTATAGCCCCCAGAGGCGCAACACCCGAGCTCATCGCGTCCGCGACTCGCATGCAGGATGAGATCGCGGCGGACTTCCCCAGCGCCCAGCACGTGCGCGTCGAGGGCGCGGGTCACTACATTCAGAAGGACCGGCCCGACGCCGTCATCGGCGCGGCCCGCCAGTTGGTGGGTTGCGCACCCGAAACGGCTGTGGGCTCTAAAGCGAACCGGCCCCCCGCCGGGCGCAAGTCACCCGGGGAGCCGGCTCACCCTTAGAGTGGGTGCGGCTCATCGGCATTCATATCGGGTGCCGTGGGTGCGTTCCCGTTTGTCCGGTTGACGCCTGACCTTCGAAGTTTCACGACTTGCCGTTCCATGGCCTTGACGCCGAGGTTGTTCTCTTTAGCGAACAGCCCAGGAACCAACGGCGCCAGCAGGCATCTCCCTCTCAGCCGCCCGGCGACTGAGGGCTCTCGTCCTGGCGACCGGAAAGCCCAATAAGGCTCACATCACTTTTTCTTGCGAGCCCGCGTCAACCCCCACTGCTTCTTCCAATCCTTGATAGAGAATATCGAAGGCCCAAACTCCCGCGAGATTTGCGCGACCGTCCTGCCCCCCGCCTCGACCGCACTCTTTACAGCAGCCTTGACGTCAGCGGTGTACCGCGTGCCGCGCGACCGCTGCTGCGGACCCCGTCGCTTACCCGCGCCCGAAACGCCGGCCCCCGCGTGCGCACCCAGGTAACCCACCCGCAACCGCGACCGCAGTTTGCTCGAGCCGTAAGGCAACAGCTTCAGGATGAGATCGTCGATGCTCTTCAGGCCGACCTTGGCGGGCAGCGCCGCGATCTGCCGGGCGGCCCGCTCCTGAATGCGCTTTTCGAGTTGCTGCCGTTTGCGCTCGAGCTGGTTCAGTTGAGCTTGCAGGGCTTGAAGGTTCATGGCGTGGCTTGCGGAGGTCTTGAATCGGGGACGCACGAAAAAAATCGCATTGGTATCCTAATGAAATCGTGCGAAATCCGCGAATTCACTCTGTTGCGGATGTCCTGCAAAGCTACTTTATGACGCATGCCGTGCACCCTGCGGGCGCCGCTCAAACAGGTGGGTGAACTATGCGACGTCGGCGCGCGATGCCCTTGCCTTATCTGCGGGCGCGTTCCGCGAGCGGTGCCTGGCGGGCCGGCCGCCGCCCGCCGAGCCGCGCCGCGCCGAGCCGAGCCGAGCCGAGCCGAGCCCGTTTTGACGCGACGGTTTACGTTGCTATACGATCGTTCAACAAGAAATCTGCACTGCCCCGGGTCACCGCCCTATGAACGCCGCTATCCGTCCCGACTCGCTAGCCGCAAGCCCCAGTCCCACGCTGCGGAGTGAGGATGCGTACAGCCTCCCCGCCTGGATTTACTCGGACCCGGACTTCTTCGAGCGCGAAAAGCAGGTGATCTTTCGCAAGAGCTGGCAGGTGGTCTGCCACCTCAGCGACATTCCGAAACCCGGCGATTACCACAACTTCGAATTCCTCGGCGAATCCATCATCGCCCTGCGCGGCGACGACGGGCACGTGCGCAGCTTCCACAACGTGTGCCGGCACCGCGCCTCACGGCTGCTGGATGCGTCGAAGGGCAACTGTGGCCGCCGCATCACCTGCCCCTATCACGCCTGGACCTACGGCACCGACGGCCGGCTGGTGGCCGTGCCGAACCGCAGCGCCTTCCCCGGGCTCGCGATGGAGAAGCATGGGCTCGCGCCGGTGGAGCAGGAAATCTTCATGGGCTTCATCTTCGTGCGGCTCGAGCCGGGCGAGGTGAGCGTGCGGGAGATGGCCGCACCGTATGCGCACGAGATGGCGGCCTACCGCATGGAAGACCTGGTGCCGCAGGGGCGCGTGACGCTCCGTCCGCGCTCGGTGAACTGGAAGAACGTCGCGGACAACTACTCGGACGGCCTGCATATCACCGTGGCACATCCCGGGCTGACGCGGCTCTTCGGGCAGGGCTACGGCATCGAGGCGCAACCCTGGATCGACAAGATGTGGGGCGGGCTGCGGGATGTGCCCTCCTCCAACTGGTCCGAGCGCCGCTACCAGAACCTGCTGCCCCCGGTGGAAGGCCTGGCGCCGGAGCGCCAGCGGCTGTGGACCTATTTCAAACTGTGGCCGAACGTCGCCTTCGACATCTATCCGGACCAGATCGACTTCATGCAGTTCCTGCCGGTGTCGGCCACGGAAACCATCATTCGCGAGATCGCGTACGTGCATCCGGACAGCCGGCGCGAGATGCGGGCCGCGCGCTACCTGAACTGGCGCATCAATCGCAAAGTGAACATTGAAGACAAGACGCTCATCGAGCGCGTGCAGGCAGGCATGGGCTCCAGCAGCTACACGGTGGGGCCACTCAGCGAGGGCGAAGTGTGCCTGAGGAGTTTCGGCCGGCGCATGCGCGCGCTGCTGCCCGAAAGCTGCGAGCTGCGCAAGCCCGGCAAAATCTGAGCGGCGACCGCTGCAAGCTGCGCAACGCTAGCAAACCTGATCGGCGAGCCGCGCCGGCGAACCGCCGCTCCCGGCACCTCGCCAGCCGGCAAGAGCCGATCCAACGCGTCGAGCCGCCGTTTGGCATGATGGCGGCATGCCGGTACGCAAACCCCGATTCGAGCGCCACGCCCCCGAAGTCCGCCGCCAGCGCCTGATCGAGGCGGCCATCGAATGTCTCAAGCGCGACGGGCACGACGGCCTCTCCGTCCGTCGCATCAGCGCGGCGGCGGGCGTCTCCATCGGCCTCATCAATCATCACTTTCCGACCAAGGATGCGCTGGTCGCCGAAGCGTACCGTCACTTCAACGCACAGCTGAACACCGCTATTCGAGCCGCGGTGGAACGCGCTACCGATTCGCCTCGGGAGCGGCTGCGCGCCCTGTTTCGGGCCGTGTTCTCACCGCCCAATCTCGACAAGGACGTGCTGACGGTGTGGATCGTGCTGTGGAGTCTCTATCATCACTCGCCGCACATCCGGAAAGTGCATGAAGAAGCGTATGGCGGTTACGTGGAACTGCTGCGCGAGCTGCTGAGCCAGCTTCAGAAAGAAAGCGGCAAGCTGCGCATGAGTGTGCGCCTGGCGGCGATCGGCGCCCAGGCGTTGCTCGACGGACTGTGGCTGGAGTGGTGTCTCGACCCTGAGAATTTTTCGCCGAAAGAGGCGGTGGGGCTGTGCGAGGCGTGGGTGGATAGCCTGGGTTGAATGGCACCGAGGCGCATGCCGGCCCGCGCGGCCACACGTTACCTGGCAATCAATACCGCATCGTTCCTACTGCCACGAGTGACGGCACCCGCTATTCACTGGTGGGGGTCGACTGGGGCTGAACAGCCTTGGTCAAGCAGCTGCGTCACTGACGGAGCGCCTCTCAGCCGCCCGGCGATTGAGGGCTCTGAGAGGCTGCACCCCGGAAGCCCTCAATCGCCGGGCGGCTGGGAGCGAATTCGCTACCGGCCCACCGCTGCCTGCGCGGCAAGCCAGCCAGACAATCCCGTCATCCCATGCCCCGGGTGCGTCCCCGCCCCACACAAATACAGCCCTTCCACCGGCATCGCATAGTGCGCGGCGCCCGGCACCGGCCGCATGAACAGGATCTGATCCAGCATCATCTCTCCCTGAGAAATGGCGCCTTCCCGCAGCCCGAAGTGCGATTCCATGTCCGCTGGCGTCACAATCGCATGTGTGAGAACGCGCGACGCAAAGCCAGGGATGTGCTGATCCACCAGTTTGATGGCGCGCTCGGCGACCGCCGCACCCCTCTGGCCCCAGCTCCCTTCACGCAATCGGTAAGGCGTGTACTGCACATGAAGTACGGCGACATGCTTGCCAGCGGGCGCGAGCCCGGGCTGCGAAACACTCGGAAACCGCACTTCGATGAACGGATCATCTGAGGCGCGCCCGTACTTCGTAGCATCGTACGCGCGCTCCACATACTTGATGGAAGGAGCGATGATCACAGACCCGGTCAGCGACCCGGAGGCACCGGGCACTTCGGGCAATCCATCCAGCGCCACGAGCACTTTGCTCGTCACGCCACGGAAACGAATGTGACTCACGGCGTGCACGAAATCCGGATCCAGATACATCGGATCGACCAGCTCGAGCAGGCTGCGATAAGGGTCGAGGCTCGAGACCACGGTGCGCGCATGAATCTCTTCGCCCGACGCGAGCGCCACGCCAGCGACCTTCCCATCGCGAACCAGAATGCGTTGAACCGCGGTGCCGGTCTCGAGCGCTACGCCAACCGAGCGCGCGCGATCCGCCAGCGCAGTGATCAAGGCACCCAAGCCGCCCTTCAAACGCAGCCGCTCGTTGAACACACCCGGGCGCGCGCCAACGTGGCGATGAAGGAACGTGAACGCAGTGCCGCCCGAGATCGGGCCGTGGCACACATCCATTACACCGAGCGCCGCCAGCGTGCCTTTGAGCCGGTCTGATTCGAACCAGTCATCGAGGAGATCGGCAACCGCCATGGGTAGCGTGCGCAGCAGCTCCACCATGTTGGTCTTGCCGAGACTGCGATACTTGCGACCCAGCTTTGCCAGCTGGATGACTTCGCCAGCCGTATCCACATCGATGCGCGGCGCGGGCGCGCGGTAAAGCGCTTCGAGGAAGTCCGCCAGCACGTGCATGCGCCCGGCAAACTCCGGCCAGCGTTGCGCGTCTTTCGCAGAGAAGCGCTTGAGCCCTTCAGCGGTTTGATCGACCGTCGACCAGATCAGTAACGGCTCGCCCTCGGAGAGCGACACTACGCCCCTATCCGATGCGGCCTCAGCGGCGGGTAACGCCGAACCCAGCGCACGCACCACTTCGGGGGCGAGATGGCCCACGTCCGCATGTAGCGGCGATGCGCGGAAACCCGGCGCGAACTCGATCTCGCGGAACGATCCGCCGAGCTCGGCGCTCGCTTCGAGCAACAGCACTTTCGAGCCCCGCTGCGCGAGCCCAATGGCCGCCACAAGGCCGCTCGCGCCGCCGCCAATGACCAGACTGTCGAATGATCGTGTCATGTGCGCGTCAGCCATCGGCCAGGATTCGCATTGCGGCGAGACGACCCGCCGCTCCCATGACCCCGCCGCCCGGATGGGTGCTCGCCCCACACTGGTAGTAGCCGTGAATCGGCGTGCGATAGCTGGCCCAGCGCGCCGCCGGCCGCAGGAAGAACAGCTGCTGGAGGGCGAGCTCGCCCTGGAAAATGTTGCCCTCTGAGAGGCCGATGGTGTTTTCAATATCCGCCGGCGTCAGCACCTGCCGTCCCACGATGGCGGACTTCAGGTTCGGCGCGTATTCGCTCAGCGTGTCGATGACCGCATCCCCAAACGCTTCGCGCTTCGCATCCGTCCAGCCGCCATCGATGTGATACGGCGCGTACTGCACGAAGATGCTCGCCACATGCTGGCCGGGAGGCGCCATGTTTGGGTCGATCATCGAGGGGAACACGATGTCCATGTACGGGCGCTTGGAGAACGAGCCGTACTTCGCGTCGTCGTACGCACGCTCGAGATAATCCACAGTGGGGCTGATAGAGAATGCACCCCGATGCTGCTGGCCGATGCCCGGCATGCACGTGAAGTTCGGCAGCTCGGAGAGCGCCAGATTCACCTTGCCTGAGGAGCCGCGATAGCGGAAGCGGCGAACTTGCGAAAGCAGCTCATCCGGAAGTTCCTTGGCTTCGACCAGATCGAGGTAGGTTCGGCGCGCGTCGAGTCCGGAGACCACGACAGGCGCCATGATCTCCTCGCCATTCTGCAAAACCACGCCCGTGGCGCGGCCGTTCTTAACCAGCACCTGCTGGACCGCAGCCTCGGTGCGCAAGGTAGCTCCGAATGAACGCGCAGCACTGGCAATGGCCGCGCTGACCGATCCGTTGCCGCCTTTGCAGAAGCCCCACGCGCGGAACGCCCCGTCGATCTCACCCATGTAGTGATGCAGCAGCACGTACGCCGAGCCCGGCGATCGCGGACCCATGAACGTGCCGATGATGCCGCTCGCGGACTTCGTGGCCTTCAGCGTTTCGAACTCGTACCACTCGTCGAGATAGTCCGCCGAGCTCATGGTCATGAGCTTGTAGAGCGCGTGGAATTTTTCCGCGCCGAGCGAACGCAGGTGTCCTCCGAGCTTCAGCAGACCTTTGAGATCGCTGGGCGCGAGCGACGTCGGGTCCGGTGGGAACATGCCGAGGATCGGCTTCACCGCCCGCGCCATGTGATACATCAGCCGCCCGAACTCGATGGTGGCGTCGGCATCCTTGGGCGAATGGCGATAGAGCTCGCGGCGGCTGAGGTCCGAATCTCCCCACGCGGCGAAGTAGTCGCCGTTCGCCATCGGCGTGACCGTGCTTTCGAGCGGCAGGATGTGCAGCCCGTGCTTCGGCAGATCCAGGTCGCGAATGATTTCCGGCCGCAGCAGGCTCACCACATAGGAGAACACCGAGAACGTGTAGCCCGGGAAAATCTGCTCGCTGACGGCGGCGCCGCCCAGCACGTGCCGGCGCTCCAGCACGAGCACTTTCTTTCCGGCGCGCGCGAGGTAGGCGGCATTGACCAGGCCGTTGTGCCCGCCACCGATGATGATGACGTCCCACGAGCTTGTCTTGTTGACGGCCATCTTCAGGTCTTCTTGCGTTCGGGGTCGAAGAACGGGAGCTTGCGCACCCAGGCATTCGCGCGCTTGCGCTGGTGCTCGACGGTGACTTCGATCTCCACGGGCGTGTCCGGCGCGAAGTTCGGCGCCTGGATGTGCGCCATGGCGAGATATTTCTTCAGCAACGGCGACCAGCAGCCGCTCGAGGCATAGCCAATCTGCTTGCCGCTGCGATAGATCGGAATGCTCGCGCGCCAGGCCTGCGCCGGCAGCGAAGGTGAAAGCCCGACCGCCTGGTACAGCGCCTCGAAAGAATCCCACTCCACTTCGATGCCGACGAAACGATAGGCCGAGCCGCGCGCCTTCTCGGCGGCCAGTGCGCGCTTGCCGTTGAACGCTTCCTTGTCGAGGCTGACGGTCCAGTCCAGCCCCAACTCGTAGGGTGTGGACTTCTGGCTCTCGATGACCGCGCGGTGCGAGGAGTGGTAGTCCACATCCGCCATCACCAGGCCGGCCTCGATGCGCGCCACGTCCAGCGCCCAGATTCCAGCGGGCTGCAGGCCGTAGGCCACACCGGCTGCCATCAGTGCGTCCCAAACCTGTACCGCGCCGGATGCGGGCACCCAGATCTCGTAGCCCAGGTCACCGGTATATCCCGTGCGGGAAATCTCAATGTCCACCCCGCCGATGCGATTCGCCATGACGCGGAAATATTTGAGGTCGGCGACGGGTTTTTCGCACACGGCGGCGAGAACGGCTCGGGACAGCGGGCCCTGCAGGGCGAGGGCACCGAGCTGCTCCGAAACATCTTCGATATTCACCTGCAGGCCGACGGCGTTCATGTGCAGCCAGCGGAAACTCGGGTCGGCGGAAGTGAGACGGTAGACGTCTTCGCTGAGCCGGCTGACCGTGCCGTCGTCGATGACCTTGCCGTGCGCGTCACACCAGGTGGTGTACATCACCGAGCCGGGCTTCACCTTCGCGACATTGCGCGTGACCATGCGGTCGAGCAGCCGGGCGGCGTCCTGGCCGGTGATGCGGTATTTGTAGAGCGGCGAAACATCGAGCAGCGCGGCGGCGTTGCGGATGGCGGCATACTCGCGATCGTGCAGCCAGTCGTACGAGCTGGCGACGGAGAAGCCTGCCCATCGGCGCCAGGTCTGACCGAGGACGAGCGGCGCCGTGCGCGCATGAAAGGGCGTGGTTTTCAGCATGTTCGGGCGAATCCGCGAGGCGCGCCGGGGCGCCCGTCTTATTGAACGATCGTACAACAAGGAGGCGAGACGCGTCTAGGCATCCCCACCCGCCGGCTGTGCGAACCCCTTGGGCGAGCGGCCTATTTTCGAGCGGCCGGCGGTTTCCGCCGCCGCTACAATCGCGCCATGGACGCCTCTATCGAACTCAGTCACGGAACGTACCTCATTTCGGACGACCCGGGTCGCCTCGACGTGAAGGCCATGCACGCCTATCTGCAGCGGGCCTACTGGTCCGAACAGATTCCGCTCGAGGTGGTCGAGCGCGCAGCGCGAGCATCGCTCTGCATTGGTGCGTACGATTCTGCGGGGGCACAGGTGGGGCTGGCACGCTTCATTTCCGACTACGCCACCTTCTGTTACGTGTGCGACGTGTACGTGCTCGAGGAGCATCGAGGCCATGGGCTTTCCAAGGCCATGATGGCCATGGCCGTGTCCCACCCGAAACTTCAGGGCCTGCGCCGGTGGAATCTGGTGACGCATGACGCGCACGGGCTGTACCACCGATTTGGCTTCAAGGAGCTGGCCAGACCCGAACGGCACCTGGAACGGGTGGTGCCCGATATCTATAAGAACAAAGGCTAGGAGCCTGTCCGAGTAGCAGGCGTCTACTGCCGCCGCTTCTACTTCGCTCGGGGCGCTTGCCCGCCAGGGACATCCATTGCGCGCGCTGAACTTGCGCGGCGGTCGGCGCTCTTGTCGTCACGTCTTGCGGATGGCTGCGATTCCGATGCCGGCGCCGATGAGCAGCGAACCGGCGGTGCGGTGCGTAATGGCGGCGAATCGGGGGAGCGTGGCCAGGTGCGTGACTCGGCCGGCAAGCAGCGCATAAACGAGCTGCACGACGAACTCGATGACGATCGAGGTAAGAGCCAGTATCACGATCTGCGGCACGATGGCCGCCTTCGGATGGATGAACTGCGGCAGCAGCGCGACAAAGAACACCAGCGCCTTGGGGTTCGCCATTTGCAGGATGAAGCCGTTCAGGAACATCCGGCGCCCGCTCACCGGCGTAGCGTCGGCAGCGCGCAGGGACAGCACGCTCGACTTGCCGAAGAACGCCGTGGCGCCCAGCCACACCAGGTAGGCCGCGCCGATCCACTTGATAGTGAAGAACAGGTCGTACGAGGCCATCAGGATGGCGCCGACGCCCGTCGCGGAAAGCACGAAGTAGAGTGTATTCGCCGCGAGAATGCCGCCGATGGACCAGACCGCGCGCAGCGAGCCGCGAGTCAATGCCTGGGACAACACCAACAGCACGGCGGGGCCCGGCGTCACGCAGAGAGCCGTTTCGGTCACCACGAACATCAGCCATAGAGTCCATGTCATGGGCTGATCATAGCGGCAAGTTCGTTTTACTTGCGCGCCCCGCAGGCACAATCCAAGCTAGCGGCATGGAAAAACTCCTGCCCACGCTGCTCGAGCTGGCCCTCCAGGCCGCCAAACTCCCCAGTGAATTCATTCTCTCGGGGTTTCGCAGCGACAGCCTGAGCTTCGAGCAGAAATCCGACGGCTCACCGGTCACAAACTTCGACCGCGAGGCCGAGCAGCGTATTCGTGCGTTCCTCGCCGAGCATCAACCGGGTGACTGGCCGCTGCTAGGTGAAGAGTTCGGCGGTGGCACTGGCTCGTCGCGCTATCGATGGGTGCTGGATCCCATCGACGGCACGCTTCCGTTTACACGCGGGCTTCCTACGTTTGGCACGTTGCTGGCGTTTGAAGATGTGCAGGAGACGCGCGCACTGGTTGGCGTAATTCATCTGCCCGCGATGGGGGAGACGTACTCTGCGGCTCGTGGACTCGGCGCATGGTGCAACGGAAAGCGAGTGCACGTTGCGCCCGCGCGCGCACTGAGCGACTGCATCATCTCAGTGCCTGCGGAATACCACTTTCGGCTTGCCGGCATGGCCGATAGCCACGAGAAGCTTCGTGCGCAGGCGCCTCACCTCAGGTGTTTCGCGGATTGCTGGGCGCACGCGATGGTTGCGCGCGGCTCAGTGGATGCGCTGGCTGAGTTTCGATTGAGCCGCTGGGACATCGCGGCCACCGAAGTGATTATCGAAGAAGCCGGTGGGCGCGCACTGATTCGCGAGGCGAGCTACGCGCCGGGGAAATACGATTGCATTCTGGGGAGCCCGCAGGCGGCGGCTGAGGTTGCGGAGATTCTCGGCTTTTAGCGTTAGTCTCCAGCCGCCCGGCGATTGAGGGCCTCTTCCGAATCTGAACCTGGCAGCGGCTTCGACGCGTTCCGCCGCATTCTGCAGTCCCGGCCGCGCGTTCAACCTTGAGGTTGAACCACTTAACCTCAAGGTTAAATCATCTAGCCACACATCTAAATCAACCCCAACACGCGCTGAAAGAGGCAGCAAAAAACGCGGGCCCTCAACAGCACGGGCTACACGCGTGTGAGCGCATTCTCGCTTATGAAAATATTGCGAGAGCGGAAGCCTGGTGGGCTTTCGAGGAGCAGCACGGCGCGAAGTGACGCGAGAGACGACGCAAACCAAGGCTGGTGGAGCTTACGACTCTCCTGATCTGCCCACTGCGGGTTAGGCAGATCGAAGCGCCGCGCCAACTCTTCAGCGGTTGCTGCAAGATAGGCATCCTGAATCTGGCCGATCTCGCCGAAGCGGAGCGCGAGCAGCATCGGCTCGCTCGACAGCGCGCGCGCCGAAGGTGCTGCATAGAACTCGTCCAGAAAATTTGCGAGGCAGCGATCAAACGAATCGCCCTCCGCGGTGAGCGCCGCAACCTCGGCTAGTGCTGTCGGTCTCATAATTTCTTCTCTGTGAACAAACCCTCTATCAGATATTGGGTCTTCACGGGAATCTGATTCGCGGGGTAATACCGCGCCACGATGTCGAGCACGCCCCGCGGAGCGCTCAACTTGAGGTATTTAATCAGGAACACTATGTCCCCAACATCGGAGTGCTCACCCGAGGTGCCACCTATGCGGGCGGCCATGCATTTCATCGCAAGCAGATATTCCGGGACAGGCATCGTCAATCGGAGATGCGGAAACTGTGGGAGATTCCCCTGCAGCGTCTCGTGTCGAGCCGACACGAACCCCTTTACCCCGTCATTCAGCCAGTCTCTGGGCAACTGATTTGCCGCGGCAATGCGTTCCGCAATTTCGCGAACCATCGGCGAGGGTTGGAACAGGGCATCAACGTCGCGGGTGGTGAGTCTTGCCGAGAATGCCAGAACCATCGCTGTGCCACCAAAGACACAAACTTCTCCGGTGACACCGGCCTTACCCAATGCATCCGAGAGATCGCCGCGCGCTCGCAGAATCGTCTGCCGCGTAAGCGCCGAACCGATCGGTTTGTCAGGACTGCGTGAAATCACGACGCGGAAACGCTCCAGGCTCCCTACCAGGAACCACAACACCTCAATTCTGAGTACAGCATAACCCGATAAGAATGGGGTTGCGCGCCAGGGCGTGAGCTGGCGTTATTGAGGTCGTGAAATCAGGCCAGCGGCCTGATCAGCGTCGAATCGTTGTATTTGGTGGAGTTCACGCGAGGGCTCACCGGGTGGGCCAGCATCTGGGTCGGCGAGTACGGGCGTAGCATCGCTTTGGCCTGCACGGGGGTGGCCGTCAGCCACGCGCCGTAGTCCTTGCGGTGGAGTATCGCCGGCATGCGTCGACCCGGGCCGACCACACCGGACACGAGCGAGTTCGCCGGAACGGTGATGATGGAGCAGCTCTCGATCACATCGTCGTCGTCGCTTTCCGAGCGGTCCCAGAACGCCGCGATTCCAAACACCGTGCGGTTGAGCAGGCTCAGGAAATATGGCTGACGATAGCGGCGCTCGGTGAGCTGCCAGGCATAGAACCCCGCCGCCGGCAGTATGCAGCGCCGGCCATTCAGCCACGGCTCGCGGGAGTCGGGCGTCTGGCCCAGCAATTCGTATTCGAAATCCGGGCGTTCGTCTTTCAGCGGCACGCCTTCTGCGATCGGGGGGATCAGGCCCCAGCGCATCATCACGCCCTCCGTGGCGCCGTCGTGCGAGCGGATGGCCGGCACGTACTGCGGGAAGGAGACGTTGAAGCTCAACATGAATTTCCACCAGCGCTGGGTGGGCATGAATTCACGCTCCACGTCATCTTGCGTTGGCAGGACATAACGTTCACACATGGTGGGAGGGTACGTGATGCGCGGCGGAGGAAAATGTGACGGAGGCGAACACTTGGTGAAGTTACCGGGACAAAAGTCGCGGGAGGGTTGGCGCCAATGGCCTGAGCCCCGGACTGGAAGGAAGAGCCCTCAATCGCCGGGCGGCTGAGAGCGCTAGCTGCGCGTTGGTTTTATCCCCAGAGCTTCTGGCTCGCCAGCCGCGCGCCTTCCGCCAGCGACTGCATCTTGGCCCAGCAGATCGCCGGGTGGACCGCGCCAAAACCTGCAAAGTGCCCGAATCCACAATCCGTTCCCGCCATGACTCGTTCGCGCCCGACCAGCAGCGCGTATCGCACGATACGTTGCGCGATCAGCTCCGGATGCTCGACGAAGTTGGCGGTGGTATCGAGAACACCCGGCACGAGAATCTTGTCCGCGGGGAGCTTGTGCTCCTTGAAAACTTCCCACTCATGCTCGTGTCGCGGATTGGCGCCTTCGATGAGCAGCGCCATCGGTTTCACCTTGAGCAGCACCGGCAACACTTTCACCAGCGGAATGTCGCGAGTGTGCGGCCCTTCGTAATTGCCCCAGCAGATGTGCAGGCGAACCCGATCTGCCGGCACGTTCGCCAGCGCATGGTTCAACGCCTCCACTTGCAGGGCCGCGTTGCGCAGGAACTCCTGGTCGTCCACATCGCGAAAGCGAATGTGCCGGCCCATGCCGAGATCCGGACAATCCACTTGCAGGATCAATCCGGAGTTCGCGATGGCCTCGTACTCGGGGCGCATCGCCTCCGACAGCGCTTCCAGATACGCCGCGTGCGATGGGTAATATTCGTTCGGCTGAAACACTGCGATGGTGCCCGGCGAAACGGCGGACATGAACCCTTCCGTGGACTGAACTCCGGCCAGCGCCGTCTTCAAACGCTCGATGTCCTGCTTCAGCGGCTCGAGCGTCTTCACGGAAATGGGCCCGCGGCAAATGGGGCGCTGATATTTCGGCGTGGCACCTTCCGCCGCAATTTTGTCGCGGTAGTCCGGATAGTCATCCAGATCCTGCGGCGTGGCGCGCGGCGCGTTGCCCAGCTCGAAGCCGTTCAGCCGGTGCCGCGTGTACGTGGCATAGCTGATCTTGCTCATCTCACCGTCGTTCAGAATGTCGAGCCCAGCGCCGGCCTGGCGCCGCAGGGCATCTTCCACGCCACGCCGAACGGTGTCCTCGAATTCATGCGCATCGACGGGCTCGCCGCGATCCTGCGCGAACAGGCAATCGACCACATCCGGCGGCCGCGGCAGGCTGCCGACATGGGTGGTGAGAATGCGGTCGATGCTCGTCTTCATGGCCGTTTTCCTTCCCACGCATTGGTTAGAAGCTGCCGGATCGCATCCGCTCGCAACGGCGCCGGGTTGTAATACTGATTCGCCATGGCCAGTTCCACCGCGCGGCCGATGCCCTCTTCAGGCATGCCGATATCTTTCAACGCGACGCACGCGCCAATCGACAGGTTCAGATCGAACAGCCCCTGGGCCGCATCGGTGGCACCGAGCGCGGACGCAATCCGGCGCATGGCTTCGGGCGCAGCGGCCGCGTTGTAAGCAACAGCGTGAGGCAACACGATAGTGTGCGTCTCGGCGTGCGGCAGGTTGAATGCGCCCCCGAGCACATGACAAAGTTTGTGATGAAGCGCCATGCCAACGGCCGAGAGCACACAGCCGCCGAGCCACGACCCATATAACGCATCCGTGCGCGCGCAGATATCGCGAGGGTCGGTCACAACTTTCGGCAAGCTGCGCCCGAGCGCGCGGATGCCCTCTTCCGCCATGAGCGACACCAGCGGATTCGCAGTCTCGCTGTAAAGTGCTTCAACGCAGTGAGCGATGCCATTGACCCCGCTCGGCCCCGAAATACCAGGCGCCAACCCGAGCGTCAGCAAAGGGTCGTACAGCACCGTGCGCGGCTTAACGTGGTTCGCGCGCGAAACGTGTTTGATGCCGTTATCCGTGTATCCCCAGATCGAGGTGACTTCCGAGCCGGCGTACGTGGTCGGCACCGCCACGATCGGCAGCTTGTGCTCGAAGGCGATCGCCTTTGCCAACCCGATGGTCGAGCCGCCGCCGATGGCCACCAGGCTATCCGCCTGCAACCGCGTCACTTCCGAATTCGCGGCACGCACGGAGTTCACCGGGGTGTGCATCACCGCGTTGTCCCAAACGGCCACCGCCTTGTCGCCCAGCAGATCCGCGCAACGCTCGCCCAGCCGCCGCTGGCCGCGCGTGGAAATCACGAACGCGCGTGAACCCAGCCGGGCCGCTTCAACGGCCAGTTCATCCAGCGCACCCGTTCTGAACACGACACGCGAGGGGAGACAGTCATAGACAAAACGGAGACTCACGGCGAATGCCATCCTCAACAGTTCGGGAAAAGCAGCGCGGCACGGTGGGGATGTTCCCTGCCGTGCCGCGTCTTAACTTAACCGACTCTTATATATCGATCGGATCGTTCAGCCGCTTGAGCAGCGCGTCCCGCTGATCCTGGAACTGCGGCGAGATGATGAACTCCGTGCCGAGTGTCTCCGCCGGCTCATCCACCGTGAAACCAATGGAATGCGCGGCTTCGAACAGCGCGCCGGCTGGAGTGCGCACGTACACCGACTTGAAATACGTACGGTCCTTGCGCTCCGACACGTCGGTGAACCCCAGGCCTTCCACTTCGGCCTTCACGCGATCCTGCACATCCATGTTCGGCACGCCGAACGCACCGTGGTGGACCATGCCTTCGCCATACGACCAGTTGCCCGGCGCACGATCGGGCTCGAGCAGCAGGTCTACGGTCTTGCCGGCGCCACCTTTGCCAACCTGGTAGCGGGTGAACGCGCCGTCGGTGCCAACCCGGTCGTGGTTCCAGCCTTCGTTCATGAAGAAGTGCATGTCTTCCATATCGCGCAACGACACGGTCCAGCTGTGGAAGCCGCGAATGGCCGCGCTTTCGGGCACGCCATACTTCGGGTCCACGTACGGCTTGCGGGCGTCGTTCGCATCCTCGACCAGCTCGAAAATGAGCCCGCACTCGGGATGCGTCACCTGCAGCACTTTCTGGCCGAAACGCTCGTAGCGCTTATTGATCGTGACGCCACGCTTGCCGAAGCGCTCCACCCAGAAATCGTGCGAACCGGCGGGCACCGTGTAGCTGATGATGCCGATCTGCCCGGTGCCGGCGCGCGCCTTGCGGCCGGTCCGGCGCCAGGGGAACGTGGTGGTGAGATGGCCGGGCGTGCCGGTCTGGTCACCGAAATACAGGTGATAGATGGGCTCCACTCCGTCGTAGAGCAGGGTGCGCTTCATGAGGCGCAGCCCCAGCGTCTTGACGAAGAAATCGACATCGCCCTGCGCGGTGCCCGTGCACAGCGTGATGTGGTGCAGCCCCTGAATTCGCTCGGACATGACGTCCTCCTCTTCGATCGGTCGCAAGCCTATTCCCCGCCCGTAGCGTCCTCCCAGTTCGGGGCGCGCGCAAGCACCCGGGCGGCCGCCGATGCAGCGGGGACCATAGCGCGGTCCATCGGCGCCCGGCGGGCACGCGTAGAATGTGCCCCCTTTCCGCCCCCGTACGCTTACCGGAGATTTCCAGAACATGAGCAGCGACAGCCGCAAAGACCTCAGGGACCGTGGCCTCAAGATTCGACGCGAAGTGCTGGGCGACAAATATGTCGACGCCGCGCTCAACAACGCCACGCCCTTCAACCAGCCGCTGCAGGACCTGCTGAACGAGTTCTGCTGGGGCGGCGCCTGGGGGAGCGAAGGGCTGACCCGAAAGGAGCGCAGCATGATCAACCTGGCCATGCTCACCGCCCTCGGCCGCACCCACGAAGTGGAAACCCACGTCCGCGGGGCGCTCAACAACGGGCTCACGCAACAGCAGATCGCGGCGGTGCTGCTCCAGACGGCCGTCTACTGTGGCGTGCCGGCCGCGGTGGATAGTTTCCGGGCGGCGACCAAAGTCATCGCCGACTACGGCAAGTAGGCGCGCATGGCCAGCAACGACTCCGCGGCGGCGTTCGCGCCGCCCGAGCTGATCGGCTTCATCGGCCTGGGCAACATGGGCGCGCCGATGGCGCGGCGGCTTCTGAAGGCGGGCTACCGGGTGATGGTGGCGGACGCCGTGCCTGCGACGGTGGAGCGTTTCGCCGCCGAAACCGGCTGCGAGCGCGCCACCAGCCCCGAAAGCATCGGCAAGCTTTGCCGCGTCGTCATCACCATGCTCCCCGATGGGAAAGTGGTTCGCGAGGTGCTGCTGGGTGCGAAGGGCGTGGCGCCCCATCTTGCGGCGGGCTCCGTCGCCATCGACATGAGCTCGGCCTCGCCGGTCGGCACGCGCGAGTTGTCCGCGGATCTGGCCAAGCGCGGCATTCCGCTGGTGGATGCACCCGTGTCCGGCGGCGTAAAGAAAGCCGCGGATGGGTCGCTCGCAATCATGGTTGGCGGCGAGCCCGAACCTGCCGCACGCGTCCGGGCCGTGCTCGAGCCCATGGGCAAGGTCTTCCTGACGGGTCCGTCCGGCACGGGTCACGCCATGAAGTCGATGAACAACTTCCTGTCGGCGGCGAACCTCGCGGTGGCGGCGGAAGCCGTGATTGCGGGACAGCGCTTTGGCCTTGCGCCGGCGACGATGATCGCCATTTTCAATGCCTCCACCGGCCGCAACACCGGCACGGACTCGAAGTTTCCCAACAACGTCCTGCCGCGCACGTTCGACTCGGGCTTCGCGCTGGGGCTGATGGCGAAGGATCTGCGGCTGGCACTGGAAGTGGCGCGCTCGAGCGACGCGCCGGCGGGCCTGCTCGAAGCCTGCACAAACATCTGGTCGCAGGCCGAGAAGCAGCTCGGGGGAAAGGCAGACAACACAGAAGTGGTGAAGTACCTTGAGTCGCTGGCGCCTGCTGCGCCCGAGGGCCGTCATGGCTGATGCGATGAGTGCTCCGTTGCCCTACGAGGTCTACGCCATTCGCTACGCGACGGTGGAGCGGCGAAGCGCGGAAAATTTCATCGGTGGCGATGCGCACGAATCCGGCGCGCGCATGGACTACTTCGTGTGGCTGGTGCGCAATGCTTCGCGCACGTTCGTCATCGACACGGGGTTCAACCAGGTTGCGGCCGGCCGTCGCAAGCGGGATTTCCTGCGCTCGCCGGTTGAAGGGCTCGCACTGCTCGGTGTGGATGCGGGCAGCGTGCAGGACGTCATCCTCACGCACCTTCACTACGATCACGTGGGCAACTTCGACTTGTTCCCGCGTGCGCGGTTTCATTTGCAGGATAGTGAGCTTGCGTACGCCACCGGGCGCTACATGGCCACGGAGTTCTTTTCTTACGCGTACGAGTTGGAAGAAGTGCTCGCGATGGTCCGCAATGCCTATGCGGGCCGCGTGGAGTTTCACGATGGCGATGCTGACATTGCGCCGGGCGTTTCGGTGCATCACATCGGCGGGCACACCAAAGGCCTGCAGGCCGTGCGGGTGTGGACGCGCGTGGGGTGGCTGGTGCTGGCCTCGGATGGCAGTCACTACTACGCGAACATGATCGAGAGCCGGCCGTTTCCGGTGGTGGCGAGCGTCACGGAAATGGTGGATGGGTGGCGGAAAGTGCGCTCGCTCGCCAGCGACGCGCGCCATGTGGTGCCCGGGCACGATCCGTTGGTGATGACGCGGTATCGCGCGCCGAGTCCGGAGCTCGAAGGCATTGCAGTTCGGCTGGATGCGGAGCCGGCCTAGTGGGCCGTCCCGCAGATTTCTTGCATTTGTTTCGCCCGTAAATGCTCACAAATTCAGCCATCTCGGCGCACTGACTCATGAGCGAATTTGCGGGACAGCACACTAGGTCTATTGGAAAAAAGTCGCCTACGGCGCTTTTTTCGGACCCGGGCTTTGTTTCCAGCGGCACAAAGCGCGGTTTTTGCCGCCTGCCTCGGCGCGTAGCTACGTCCGGGACGTCCGCTGCTACTTGCGATTCGACGGCATGTCGCTGTTTGCCCACTTCCCCAGGTTGGCGTGTCACCCGTAGCGTTCGGGATGGAGCGCTTTCCAAGGAGGTTCAGCATGGTCGAGCAAACGAGGCGCGGCGTGATGGCGCCCGCCGGGTTCACGCGCCAGGAATACACCGTGAATGGTGTGCACACTGTTGTCTATGTGGGCGGCCAGTCGAACACCGGGCGGCCGCCGCTCGTGTACTGGCACGGCGCCGGCTCATGGCACGGGTTCGATTTCGCGGCGAGCTGGCTCGATCGCATGCAGGTGATCGTGCCAGCGCACCCTGGGTTTGGCGCATCGGGCGATGCGCCGCCCGACAT
>JBDTUL010000017.1:0-25610 GCA_040007735.1 Gammaproteobacteria bacterium
CAACGACAAGACAGGACCGAAACGGCGCCGTCGCCGCTCCGGTCCCAAAGACCCCGGCCGAGTGAGGGGGTCACCGGGTGGCCGGGGATTCAAAATCTGCGCCCGGGAGGGACCCGGAACGCAATCCGACCCGGGGTGGATGGTGGCGCCGCGCGCTGAATCAACCACCCCGGCTCTATTCAGGCAGCCTCTGCCGCCGGAGCACCCTCCGCCCCAGCCGCCGAGTACTCCAGCACCCCAGCCACCGCGTGAATGGTGGCCGCGATGCGCACGGCGCTCTGGATTGCCTCACGGGAGACCTCGTGCTTCCGAAGCACTTTCTCGTGGGCCACGATGCACATCCCGCAGCCGTTGATCGCAGACACGGCCAGGGACAGCAGCTCGAAATCGAGCTTTTCGATGCCCGGGCTGCCGATCACGTTCATGCGCAGCCGCGCCGGCAACTGGGCGTACTCCGGCTCTTCCACCAGGTGCAGGAACCGGTAGTAGATGTTGTTCATGCCCATGATTGCCGCCGCGGCCCGGACGGCCGTTACATACGCCTCGTCCAGGTGCGGTGCCGCCAGCGCTTCGATCTTGCGAGCGAAGTCCACGTTTCGAGAAGCGATCGCCGAGGCGACCGCCACTCCCCAAATCTGCCTTTCAGACAGGCCCGGGGCGCCGGCCGGAGCCAGCACCGACCCGAGGTTCAGCCTCAGGTCGCGTGCGTAGTCCGGAATCGAGTCCCGAATGGCATCCAGAGTCGTCATTACGCCGCCTTCAGGGTGTCCTCACCCTTCTTCCAGTTACAGGGGCAGAGCTCGTCCGTCTGGAGCGCATCCAGCACACGGATCACCTCTTCGGGACTACGGCCGACATTCAGGTCGGTGACGTAGACGAAGCGGATGACGCCCTGCGGGTCCACGATGTAGGTCGCGCGCTGGGCGACACCGGCCTCGGGGTCGAGGATGCCGAGCGCCGAAGTCAGCTCGCGCTTCACGTCCGAAAGCATCGGGAAGGGCAGATTCTTCAGCTCTTCCTTCGCGCCACGCCACGCGTGGTGCACGAACTCGCTGTCGATGCTGACGCCCAGCAGCTGCGCGTCACGCGCCTTGAATTCCTTCTCGAGCTTGCCGAACGCGGCGATCTCGGTCGGGCACACGAAGGTGAAGTCCTTCGGCCAGAAGAACAGCACTTTCCACTTGCCGGAATGGCTGTCCTGGGTGAAGGGCTGGAACGCCTTGTTGAGGTCGTCCGAGACCACGCCAGTCAGGTTGTAGCTGGGAAATTTCTGTCCAATGCCAATCATGATTCTCTCCAATTCAACGGGGTCAACGAGTCAAGGCGTGCATGTTGCGATCAGGGGCTTCATTCGTCCAATCGATTGACTTTATAATCTCGATAGACAGAACAAATCGGTGCCATGCCCATGTCAGCGGATATCAAGCTCAAGGATTTGCGCTACCTGGTCGCTCTTGCGGATGAGCGGCACTTCGGGCGCGCAGCCCGGAAGACCTTCGTCAGCCAGCCCACGCTCTCGGCTCAGCTCAAGAAGCTGGAGAGTTACCTCGGCGTGCAGCTCATCGAGCGCCAGCCGAACAAGGTGACGTTGACGGAGACGGGCGAGCAGATCGTGGCGCGCGCGCGGCGCATCGTCGAAGCGAGCGATGAGATGGTGACGCTGGCCCGCGCGCACCGCGACCCGCTGGCCGGCAGGTTGCGAGTAGCACTGCTCCCCACGATCGGGCCTTACCTGCTGCCGCTGATTTCGCGGGAGATTCGCAAGTCGCTGCCGCGGCTCGAGCTGCGGCTGTATGAGTATCAGACCGCGCAGATGCTGGAGAAGATCCCCGCCGGGCAGATCGATCTCGGCATCCTTGCGTTGCCTGTCGAGCTGGACGGTCTCGATTCACGTCCGCTCTACGAGGAGCCCTTCGTGGTTGCGCTGCCGGAGAATCACCGTCTGGCGAAGAAAAAGACCCTGGTTGCGGATGATCTGAAAGATGAGCCGCTGCTGCTGCTCGAAGACGGCCATTGTCTGCGCGACCAGGCATTGGCGGTCTGCAGTGGCGTGGGCATGCAGGAAAAGCAGGACTTTCGGGCCACTAGCCTCGAAACGCTTCGGCAAATGGTGGCGACGGGCGCTGGCGTCACGTTGCTGCCTGAGCTGGCTAGCCGCGGCCCTTATGGCGACGCGCGCGGCGTGGTGCTACGCCCCTTCGCGAAACCTGCTCCTGTGCGCCAAGTCGGCGCGGTGTGGCGCAAGACGACTGCTCGGCTTCCGGCGATCGACGCCGTGTGCAAGCTGATCAAAGCGCATGTGTCATGAGCGGCGTGAAGGTCGCAACCCGAGGACCCGCTGCGACAAAGGAACACCTCTCAGCCGCCCGGCGATTGAGGGCTCCGGCGCTGCATGGAACGACTCACAACGGCTTGTCGTTGAGACGCGAATCGCCTCACCACTGAACCAATTTGGCATACTTTCCATCCCTTCCAAGGAGCGTACGTGTGACCCGACTGGCTGCCTTTGTTTTAACGCTTGCGGCGGCGTTCGGGCCTGCGGTCGAGCCTGCGATTGCGCAAGGGCACGCGAGCCCGCTCATCGTGCAGAACGCGTGGATGCGGTCCGTGCCCGGCGCGGACACTGCGGCGGTTTATCTCGTTCTGAGAAACACAGGCGTACAGCCTGTCATCGTCATCGGTGTGCGCTCGCCTGTGGCCAGTCACGTCATGATCCATGAAACCTCCACGGCCAACGGCACCTCGCAAATGCGCATGCACGACAAGCTGGTGGTGGCACCGGGGCAGAGCGTTTCGTTTCAGCCGGGTGGGTTGCACATCATGCTCAGCGGTCTGAAGAAGAGCGTTCTCATCGGGCAGACCGTGCCACTGGTGCTGCTGACGAACGACGGGCAGGTGCAAGTGGCCGCGCTCGTCCGCCCGCTCGACGCGCAGTGAGCGCAGAGAGTGTGAACCGGCCCGAAGGGCCGCAGGATCACGTCACCCCGTACGATCGCTTCGCGTGGAGCGACACGGTCGTCGAGCATCTGCTGGCCACCGGCGAGCAGCAACGCGAGCTCATCGCATATTTCGGCGCCAATGAATATCGGGATCTCGCAGCGCTCGCGCGTGAAGCGCACGGCGTGCCCACACGGCCGGATGCGCCGCGTGTGTACGTGGTGCCGGGAATCATGGGCTCGCAGCTCGGCCGATTGCGTAAGCCGCCGTTGCCCAACGATGTGCTGTGGTTGGATCCAGTAGACATCAGCATCGGGAATCTCGCGCTCCTGCGATTACCTGAGAATGGGAACGCGCCAATCGTGTCGCTGGGCGTGGTGCTGTTCACGTACCTTCGCTTGAAACTGCATCTGCGCATCGCGGGCTTCGCGCCAGTGTTTCATGACTACGACTGGCGGCTGGGTGTCGATGATTTAGGGAAGCAACTCGCCGAGCGGCTGCGCGCGGAAGCAGGCCCCGTGATGCTCGTGGCGCATAGCATGGGTGGGCTCGTCAGCCGCGCCGCCCTCGCCTGCGACGGCATGAAGAAGATCGAGCGAGTGGTGCTGCTGGGTACGCCGAACTTCGGTTCCTTCGCGCCGGTGCAAGCCCTGCGCGGCGTGTATGCGGTGGTTAGAAAGATCGCGCGGATGGCGGCGCCCGCTCAGTCGGCGGAATCGCTCGCTGCGGATATCTTCGCCACCTTTCCGAGTCTCTATCATTTATTGCCGTCTCCGAATTGCGATTTCGGCTTGGATCTGTTCGATCCCGGCGCGTGGCCCGCTTCGGGGCCGCAGCCAAACGGGGCGCTGTTGGAAAGTGCCCGCACGCTCGGCAGCCACCTGGCGGGGCCCGACGAACGCTTCATCAACATCATTGGCGCGGGTCAGGAGACGGTGACGCGCGCTACGCGGCGGAAGGATGAGTTCGTCTACACCATCACGCGCCACGGCGATGGCACCGTGCCTCGCGTTTGCGCTGAGCTGCCGGGGGCGCGCACTTACTACACCACCGTTGCACACAGCGAGCTCGCGAGAGACCCGGCGGTAGCGGTCGCTATTGCGGACGTTCTGCGCTCAGGCAAGACGCGGCGGCTGCAGACCCAGTGGCCACAGAGCGGCAAGGCCGAGGCGCGCATCAGCGATCGCGAGCTTCGCCGCACCCACACCGGGAAGGTGGATTGGGTACACATGGAGCCCGCCGCCCGGCAGCTGTTCATGAGCAATTTGAATGAGCCGCCGCAGTTGAAGTTGAAAGTGCCGGCAAGCGCGGCCGCACCGAAAGGCAAACGTGCCAAGCCACGCGAAGCGGCGGCTGGCAGGGCCCGACCCAAAGCCGCAGTTGGGAAGACGGCACGAAAGGCCGCGCAAAAGACCGCAAGCCGCAAGACTCCGCGCAAGGCCACGCGCAAAGCCGCGGCTCGCAAGACCTCACGCAAAGCCAAGTGACCACGCTCGTCTGGTTTCGCCAGGACCTGCGGCTGCACGACAATCCGGCGTTGCATGCCGCGGCGAAACGCGGTCGGGCGGTTATCCCTATTTATATATGGTCACCCGAGGATGACGGGGACTGGCCGCCAGGCAGCGCATCCCAATGGTGGCTGCACCATTCACTCCTCGCTCTGGATTCGAGCCTGCGCCACAGAGACTCACGGCTGATTCTCGCGCGCGGCTCTGCGCGGAAAGTGCTCGACACACTCGTCTCGAATACGAAGGCCACGGCGGTATTCTGGAATCGCCGCTATGAACCGGCCGCGCGTGCGTGCGAGGCTGATGTAGAGCAATCCCTGCAGAAGCGTTCGATCGAAACGCAGAGCTTCAACAGTTCATTGCTCGCGGAGCCCGACGAGCTCCTAAATAAGAGCGGCAAGCCGTATCGCGTCTATACGCCGTACGCGCGCCAGATGCTTCACGTGCTACGACCGCCTGAGCCGTTGGCACCGCCCCGAAAGCTGCGGGTTCCAGCATCCTGGCCGCGCAGCGTGCCGCTGAAGTCCCTGGGGTTGCTACCCAAGATCAAATGGTATGCCACGATGGAGGCGACTTGGCAGCCAGGCGAAGACGGCGCACGCAAGCGGCTGACCTGGTTTCAGAAGAACGCGATCAAAGATTACACGCGGGCGCGCGACCGGCCTGCCGAGCGCGGCACCTCCGGACTATCGCCACACCTTCACTTTGGAGAAATCGGGCCGCGACAGATCTGGCACGCACTCGGGCCCAAAGGGCGTAGCTCTGTGTTCCTTCGCGAGGTGCTCTGGCGGGAGTTCGCGTATCACCTTCTCTATCATTTTCCCGAGACGACTACGCAGCCGTTGAGGCCCGAGTTCAAGCGGTTTCCTTGGAAGAAGACTGCACGGCTGTTGCACGCGTGGCAGCGAGGCCGGACCGGTGTGCCGCTGGTTGATGCGGGCATGCGCGAACTCTGGGCCACCGGCGTCATGCACAACCGTGTGCGGATGGTTGTGGGGTCGCTGTTGGTGAAGAACATGCTGCAGCCCTGGCAGGATGGGGCGAGATGGTTCTGGGATACGCTCGTGGATGCGGACCTTGCTGCCAATACGCTCAACTGGCAGTGGGTTGCGGGTTCCGGCGCGGATGCCTCGCCCTACTTCAGAATTTTCAATCCGCAGACGCAGGGGGAGCGGTTCGATCCTGACGGTGTGTATGTGCGGAAGTGGGTGCCGGAGATTGCAGATCGGCCAGCCCGCACGGTTCATGCGCCTTTAGATGCGGTTGTGGATTTGAGTGAGACGCGAGAAGCGGCGCTGGATGCGTATTCTGAGATGCGCAAGAGCAAGAGCCCTCAATCGCCGGGCGGCTAAGAGAGATTTGCCACCCGAGCGCTTCTCCAATCCAGCACCGCGCGGAGATCCACAACGAAGCCGTCCGGGCCGCCCGGCGATTGAGGGCTCCGGGCTACGGAATCCGCCGTAGCGACAGGGTCGCAAGTCCAACGCAACTATTTAGAACGCTCGGCCCAATCCCCCGCTGGAATTCAAACTCGCGCCTCTGGTAGAACATCAGCTCTATGGCGCTCAAATTCACCACGCTCGACGTCTTCACGGACCGCCCTTTCGGCGGCAATCCCCTGGCAGTGTTCTGCGACCAGCCGGAGCTGCCGGATGCGCTGATGCAAAACATCGCGCGCGAATTCAATCTGTCGGAAACGGTGTTCATCGTGCCAGCGCGCGATCCACGGGCGTTGCGTCGGCTGCGAATCTTTACCACTCATCTCGAACTGCCCTTCGCGGGCCATCCCACTATCGGCGCGGTACACACGCTGGTGGAATCTGGCATCGCGAACATTTCCGCGACCGGCGGCGAATTCGCGCTCGAGCTGGCCGTGGGACTCGTGCCTATCAAGGTGAGGCGCCCGGAAAACGGCCCGCCATTTCTGCAGCTCACCGCCGCACGCTTGCCGGAAGCGGGCACGTCAACGCCGACGCGTGCGCAACTCGCGAGGCTTCTCAGCTTGCATGAGAACGATATCTGCGCCGACGGCCACGACACCGCGCAGGCGTACTCCTGCGGAGTGCCGTTTCTATTTGTGCCGGTCAGGGATCGCGCCGCGCTGGCGAAGGCCGCGCCGGATGGTGCCGCATGGAAAGAACTGCTCGCGGGTGCGTGGGCTCAGCAGACGTTTGTGTTTTGCCGCGACCCTGAGTTGGCGGGGTCGAATCTACGGGCACGCATGTTCGCGCCTGGGTTTGGTATTACTGAGGATGCGGCCACCGGGAGCGCGGCGGCGGCGTTTGGCGGTTATCTTGCCGAGCGTGAAGCCAATCGGGATGGGACGTTGCGCTGGGTGGTAGAGCAAGGGTTTGAAATGGGGCGACCCAGCATTCTGCATGTTGAGTCTGATGTTGTGGATGGGAAGGTGAAGGCTGTGCGGGTGGGTGGCACGGCGGTACGGATGAGTGAGGGGACCCTGGCGATCGATGTGCCGTAATTCAACTTTTAGGGTCGCCAGAGCCCTCAATCGCCGGGCGGCTCAGATCTAATTCGTGGGGCCGCCGGACCGGCGCTGAATGCCGGCAATCAGCAACAAGGTCACGCCTTCCAGTTCCACAAGCAGAGTGTTACGACCCTTCCAGTTCCTGCACGATCTGCGTCCGAATCTTTTCATCGGGGAGGCGTCCGCGGCCTGCGTTGAGGTTGTCTTGCAGGTGTTTGAGCTTTCCTGTGGCGGGAATCACGCATGTGACTGTGGGATTGGCCAGCACGTACTTCAGAAAAATCTGTCCCCAGCTCGTGCAATCGATGTCTGCCGCCCATGGAGGCAGCGGCCTGCCGTTCACTGTCTCGAACATCTTGCCGTCTTCGAACGGCCGATTCACCAGCACCGCCACGCCGCGATCCGCCGCGAGCGGAAGTAACCGCTCCGCGGCATTGCGAGTGCCCGCGGAATAATTGAGCTGCACGAAATCCAGTTTCTCGCGCTGAATGATTCGGATGAGGTCCGCATGCGCCCCCACCGTGTAATGCGTGATGCCGATGTAACGAACGCGCCCCTGATCCTTCCAGGCTCGCAGCGTCTTCAGATGCTGGTCGAGGTCCAGCAGGTTGTGCACCTGGATGAGATCGAGCTTCGGGTGCTTCATGGCATCCGCAGAGTGCTGCATCTGAAGCACGCCCTCGCTCTCTCCGCGAGTCCAAACCTTCGTCGCGAGGAACACGTGCTCTTGCATCGAGGGCGTCATCAGATCCCCGAGCACCGCTTCGGCCGTCGAATACATGGGCGACGTGTCGATGAGCCGCGCGCCCGAAGCAAAGAAGCCATTGAGCACTTCCTTCAACGGCGCGCGTGCCGCGGGCGAGTTGCCCACCTCGAACGGCCCGGACGTTCCGAGCCCGATGACCGGCAGCGCCTCACCCGTTGATGGAATTTTTCGCGTGATCAGCGCACCCGCCGCGGCCGCTACGGCACCCCCGGAAACTGCAACTCCCGCGGCCATGGACAGCCCTCCTATCAACACGTCACGTCTATCCACGGTTGTTCTCCACAAAGGGGCCCAAGTTTCAGATCAGTGCGGCGTCTGTCTCCGTCACACTGGTTGCACCACTCATCACGATGCGTGCGTGCGCGAGCGCCGCAGGAAGAACCTGCTCCGCATAGAAGAGCGCGGTGCGAATCTTTGCCGCATAGAAATCCCGATCTGCGCCGGACAGTTTCCCCGCCGCAATGCTTGCGGATTTCGCCATCAACCAGCCGCCAATCGTGAGTCCACTCAGCTTCAGGTACGGCACCGCAACCGCCAGCGCGCGATCCGGCTGGGACGCCAGCGCTTTTCCCAACGACTGCGTAGCGTCGGCAAGCAGGCCCACAGCCTCGAGCGCCGCACGCCGCGTAAGCTGCACGGACGCATCGCTCACCAGCAACGATTCCAGCTCGCGCTTCATGTCCGCAAGCAACGCTCCCGCGGCAGCGCCACCATCCCGCCCGATCTTGCGACCGATGAGATCGTTCGCCTGAATGGCAGTCGTGCCTTCATAGATCGAGGTGATGCGAACATCCCGCGCATATTGGGCAGCGCCCGTCTCCTCGATGAAACCCATGCCGCCGTGAATCTGGATTCCCAGATGGGTGATCTCGTTCCCATGCTCGGTGCACCACCCTTTGACGATAGGTATCAGCAGATCCGCGCGCGCCTGTGAAGCCGCACGCTGTGACGACTCGCCGTGCTGGGCCAGGTCGAGCTGGAATGCGGCGTACATGGCGAGCGCGCGCATGGCTTCGACGCTCGACTTCATGGTGAGCAGCATCCGCTTCACATCGGGATGATTGATGATGGGCGCAGGTCCCGTGGGCGCAGGCACGGGCGGCTTGCCCTGCACACGCGTGCGCGACCATTCCAGCGCGCGCTGGAAGGCTCGCTCGGCCACCGCGTAGCCCTCGAGGCCCACGGAAAGCCGCGCGGCGTTCATCATGATGAACATGTATTCGAGCCCGCGATTCGGCTCGCCGATCAGGTAAGCAACGGCGCCTTTGTCATCGCCGAACGCGAGCGTGCAGGTGGGACTCGCATGAATGCCCATCTTGTGCTCGATGGACACACACCGCACTTCGTTGCGCTCGCCGAGCGATCCATCATCGTTCACCAGGAACTTCGGCACGATGAACAGCGAAATGCCGCGCGTGCCGGCGGGTGAACCGTCGATGCGACCCAGCACCATGTGAATGATGTTGCTGGTGAGGTTGTGCTCACCCCAGGTGATGAATATCTTCTGGCCGAACATGCGGAACTGCTTGCCGTCGGGCACCGCGCGCGTGCGGATGAGGCCGAGATCGGAACCCGCGTGAGGTTCGGTGAGCACCATGGTGCCGGTCCACTCGCCGCTCACCATTTTCGGCAGGAACTTCGCTTTCTGCTCCTGGGTGCCGCAAAGATCGAGCGCTTCGACGGCGCCGCTCGTCAGCATGGCACACAGTTTGAAGGCAAGATTGGCGGAGCCCCACAGCTCGCGCACGGCGGAGTTCAGCACGTTCGGCACTGCCTGGCCGCCGAACTCAGGAGGGGCACCGAGCTGCGGCCAGCCACCGGCGACGTACTGCAGATAGGCTTCCTTGAATCCCTTTGCCGCTGTCACGCCCTCCGCACTCCAGTGCGCGCCCTCGCGATCGCCGCTCTGGTTGATCGGCTCCAGCACCTGCTCCGCGAAACGTCCCGCTTCGCTCAAAATGGATTCAGCCAGCTCCGGCGAATAGTCGGCCAGCTCTGCGGAGCCGGCGAGACCCTGCGTCCCCAGCAACTCATCCAGCACGAAACGCAGCTCCCTCAAGGGTGCCTGATACATCCGAATTACCTCTTTAAGTAGGTGGCGCCGCTCGCAGGCGGGCCGGGACAACGAATATTAGGCGTGCGCGAGCGCCGGGACGATATTCGCGGCCAGGAAATCTACGAATCGCTGTACTCGCGGGTCCGCGCCGAGCGTGGCCGGAAAGACCGCGTACAGCGAAACCGCAGGCGGTAGCGCCCAGTCCGGTAACACCAATGTCAGACGACCTGTGGCAAGGCCTTGTCGGCACAGGAATTCCGGAAGCAAACCGATGCCCAGGCCGGCTGCGGCGGCAGCATGCAGCACGGCGGGATCGTTCACGGTGAGCCGCGGCACCGCGCGCACTTCTGCGCGCTGGGAATTCCGCGACAGCTCCAGCCGATACAGGTCGGGCCGGTCCGACTCCGGCGTGAAGAGATCGTGCTGGCGGAGATCTTCCGGCTTCACCGGCACGCCGCGTTGCTGAAGGTATTGCGGGGTGGCGCAGAGCACCGCCGGCAACGCGCCCAGCAACCGATGCTCGACGGTGTTGTCCTCGGAGAGGCCCGCACGAATGGCTACATCCCACGGCTCGGAATCGCCCGGCGAATGAAGCGAAACATCGAGCGGCACTTCGGGAAAGCTTTCCAGGAAACGCGGCACGAGCGGCGCCAGCAGCACGCGCCCGTATGTGGTGTCCGCCACCACACGCAGCGGGCCGGAGTTCTGCGCCTGCAGTTTTGCGATGAGCACGTGGGCGGCGTCGAGCTCTTCCACGACGCGCTTCGCGTGCGGATACACCAACCTGCCCGCCGCTGTGAGCGCGATGCGGCGGGTGGTTCGCTCGAGCACGCGCACGCCGAGTGTCTTTTCCAGGTCGGCCACCGCGCGGCTCACCGCCGCCTTGGGCACGCCCAACGTGCGTGCGGCGGCGGAAAACCCGTTCAGGTCCACCACCTTGGCCAGCACGGCGAGTTGCGCCGGTGCCCAGAACAGATTCAATCGCGCCACCAATGGTCGGACATGACCCGCGCATTGTTTCACCGGAGAGGCGCAGTTGCCAGCCTGACAGATGTAGAATTCGCGCCCCGCCTCAGTCCCCCTCTCACACAGGTATCGAACGATGAAGATCTCGGTGCACAACGTTTTAGTCGGGCAGTGCTCACGCACGCTCACCCAGCTGCTGGCGATTCTCGACAAGGGCGCGGCTTACGCCCAGACGAAGAAATTCGAGTCCAGCGTACTCGTCAACTCGCGCATCGCTCCCGACATGCTGCCGCTCAACAAGCAGGTGCAGATCGCGTGCGACATGGTCAAGAACGGCGCCGCGCGCCTGTCGGGACAGGAAGCGCCGAAGTTCGAAGACAACGAACAGACCATCGATGAGCTGAAGGCGCGCATCTCAAAGACGCTCGATTACGTCAAGTCCATTCCGGTGAATGCATTCGAAGGCGCAGAAGATCGCGACATCAAGATTCCGATGCGCACTGAGACAATGGAAATGAAAGGGCTGGCGTACCTGCTCGGTTTCGTGCTGCCGAATTTCTTTTTCCACGCGACGATGGTCTATGCGCTGCTGAGGCACAACGGTGTGGATCTTGGCAAGAAAGATTTCATGGGCCCGGCGAACTGAAGCCGATGCGTTCGCTCCACGACGCTTGCACGACGTTTGTCCCGATATGTTGAGTCGAATATGACAAACCTTCGCGGGCGCGCCACAAGCGCGCCCGCGACGTGCACACCGTCGATGTTTTCTGCGGCAATTACCCATGCAGCGCACCTGAGAACGCGAGCGCGGTCACGCTCGATCCGACCCGGTCCTGCCAACCTTGCCGCGCTGGGAAAAGTTCTTTTTCCAGCACTGTTCAGGGCGGGGACAACTTGAGTTCATCGAACGCAAAGCCAGTGGCGCGCGCGACGACACCAGAATCGGCTGAAACCGTTACCGCGGAATCGCTCGGCTGGCAGTTGCGCTCGGCGTTACCGCCGATGCGCCTGCACTCCGTCTCTCTCTACAACAACGAAGCCGACATCCTCTGGCTCAGCGAAGGTGCACTCGGCCCCGACGAGCACAACATTGCCGTCGAAGGCATCGAGACGCTGAAGGCCGACAAGAACCAGGTTTATCTCGAGCTCGGAATGGAAGACGGCCGCATCGGCATCTTCCTGTCGGTGCGCGCGCCGCGTGGCGACCTCGTCGGCACCATCATGATCCTCGCGGATCTCAAGTCGCTGACCGACGGCACCCAGGAGCGCATCGTCACGCCGCAGGTGCGGACGATCATCCAGAAGATTGCAGTGTTCCTGCGCAAGTTCAACCCGCAGGCATTCGAAAACACACAGACGATTTCAGCACCGGTTGGCACGGTGATGCAGTTGCCTCAGGCACCTGCGTCCAATGCGACCAGCCGTAATCCCGCGCAGCCTCCTCCGACGCTCGCGCCCCAGGAAGTCGAAGACATTCTGACTCTGGAGCTGGTAGCGGAGGCGCCACGAGCGGTGCCGGCTCCGCCCGAAAAAGTCCCCGCCGCCAAGGCGCCCGTAGCGAAAGCAGCGCCCGAAAAGCCGAAAGCACCCGTCGCGGCGCCCGCCACCGGGTTCGTTTCGAAGTTTGCACCGGCCAAAAAGCAGCAGGCCCAGGCCCCCGCAGGCTTCGCGGATGGGGGCGCGGCCCCTCCGCCGCTTCGCTCCGCACCTGCAGCCAAAACCTCCTTCGCCGCGCCTGCCCAGCAGCGCCCTGAACCGGCGCCCGCGCCGCTTCCCGAGATCGAAGTGCTCAACTTCGACCCGAACATTTCCATTTCGATGGAGCGGCCGGAGCTGTCGCTCGGCGACCTGCCGGACATCGAGATTCTCGCGTACGAGCCGGACATGAGCTTCGGGCCGCCAGCAGCCGCCGCTCCCGTGGCACCGCCGGTCGCAGTACCTCCGGTAGTCCGCGCGGCGGCGCCCGCTCCTGCGGCTGCACCGCCCCCATCACTCAATATTCCGACTGTGAGCGCAGCGCCGACCGTGGCTGCCGCGCCCGAGCGTGCTGCGCCTCCGGTGCTTTCACCGCCGATCCTCAGCGCACCCGTGGTCGCCGCTGCACCTGCCGGTGTATCGCCGCCGACGCTCTCCGCGTCCAGCCTGTCCCTTCCAGCCCTTAGTCCGGCGCCCGCCGCGGTTGTTACTTCTGCAACGGGCTCCGCGCCTGCCATTAAGCCCGCCGCCTCGACAGGCACGTTCACTTCCACGAAATTGACGCCGCCGAAGATGCCGGCGCCTGCCCCTTCTGCAGTCGTCTCCAGGAACTCGTCGACCGGTTTGACCACCGGACTGCGCGACGTCTCGGAGCTGATCAACGACACCGGTCCGCTGCCGAAGCTTCAAGTGTCCGATGCGACGACCACCAGCGAGCCGGCGATCGTATTGCCCGCTTCTCCGCCGCCGCCGCCGCTGTCGGCCGCGGACACGGCTGACGATCTCGTCTTGAATGTGCAGGAGCTGATCAAGCTCCGCTCCAGTGGCCGCACGCGGCGCTATGAAGTGCTGGCGCGCTCACAGCGCGACCCCGCCCGGAACGAAGTGCCGACCGCATTCCTCGCCGAGAGCGCGAACGGTGGCGAAGGCGCGGCGCTCGATGCGCTGGTCGTGGAGCGGTTGTTGAACTGGCTCGGCAAGCACGGCGAAGTCATCTGGGATTCGGAGCCTGCGAGCTTCTCCGTGAATCTATCCATCGGCGCACTCGAAGACGAAACCTTCCCGAAGCGCATCGGCGAGTGGCTCGAGGCGACTGGTGTGCCGGCCGAATACATTGGATTCGAGATCACCGAGTTCGCCTGCGTGCAGTGCCGCCCACAGGTGCAACGCTTCGTAGAGGCGTGCGAGAAGCTCGGGTGCTTCCTCGTGATCGATAATTTCTCGTTCGATTCGAAGGTGTTCGAATTCCTGGGGTCCAAGGCCCTGCGTCACGTGAAGATCGAACCGAAGCTCACGTTGGCGGCCATGAAAGACAAGCTGCCGCAGGCGCTCGTCGTCGCGATCCTGCAGGCGTGCAAAGTGCTCGGCGTGCATTGCGTGGCCAAGAGCATCGAATCGAAATCCGCTCTTCAGTGGCTCACGGCCGTGGGCTGCGACTTCGCGCAGGGCTTTGCGCTGGAGAAGCCGACCTCACTGGAATCCCTGGTAACCGGGAAAGCGATCCCCGCGCTTCGGGAATCGTAAGAAAGGGCCGGGAAGCGTCCCGGCCCCTGGCTCGAACACCGAGCCTCTCTCTCACACACTCAATCAACTTGCTCCGATCGCGTTACTGCCGCGGCGCCGGTGCGGCGCTTGGGTCTGGCGTCGAGCTGCTATCCGACTGCGGAGACGCCGGGGTTGGGTCCGAGCTGGAAGTACGGCCTTTACCGAGGTTCGCGAATTCGCCTTTGGACAGATAGCCGTCCTGATTCGCATCGGCCGCCGTGAAGCCTGCGGCGACCTTCGTGTCATTCGTCGCCTCGATCGCCGAAACGCGGCCGTCTGCATCCGCATCAAGCTTCGTGAACGTGGCTGCAAGATTGGCCGTCGCCACTCTCGTGTTGTCTTCTTCAGCCGCAAACGCGGCGGTCGCCACCAGCGCGGCGGCACATCCAAGTACGAGCTTTCTCATGCACCTACTCCTCTACCAAAAGGGTCTCACTGGAGGTGGGAGCAGGGTGCGTGCCACGCCCAGCGGCCGCTTTTTTCAATAGCTTAAAAGCGAGGGCCGGAACGCGTGCGCGAGTTTGGAAGCTTTGCAGGGGCTTGATTTGTTTAAGATTACCTGGGACTCGCTGCGCGTTTGGCGGATTTTTCAACGGCACCTCAGGCCGGGCGGGGCTTGCGACGAGGCGCCCCCGAGGCGCGAGCGGAGGAAGGCGGCGGCGCCTCCAGATGGCCTAAGCTCACGGGAGATGGTCACGCTTGATCAATTCCGATCCAACCGTAACGCGTTGTTCTGGACACTCCACGCTGCGGGTTGGGGTGCCTATGCACTCGCGCAGTATTTCGGCGCGCTGCTCATCGAGAAATCCTTCTCGTACCAGCTGATCATCGGCATCGCTGCGGTCTCGGGTTTCGTGCTCACGATCCCGTTGCGCTACATCTACCACGCGTTGCTGGGGCGGCCGCTGCGGGTGGTGGTGGTGAACGTGCTCATCATCTGCTACGTCATTTCGCTGGCGCTGCGGCTGGTGATCAACTATTCCTATCAGTGGCTAGTCGACCCGGAGTGGAATTTCAAGACGCTGTTCGAGATCTTCGGCGGCGCCGTGTCGATGACCTATCTGCTGCTCTGCTGGAGCGCGCTCTACTTCGGCATCAAATATTACGAATCGCTGCAGAAGCAGCGAGAAGCCGCACTCCGTTCGGCGACGCTTGCGCAGGAAGCGCAACTGAAGATGCTGCGGTATCAGCTCAACCCGCACTTCCTGTTCAACACGCTGAACGCCATCTCTACGTTGATCCTCGACAATCAGAATCGCACGGCGAACCATGCGATCACCCGATTGTCGGAATTCCTGCGCTACACGCTGGATCAGGATCCGATGAAGAAGGTGACGCTGCGGCAGGAAATCGAAGCGCTGGATCTCTACATGAACACCGAGAGGCTGCGGTTTGGCGGCCGGCTCCGGCTGGAATGCGCAATTGAAGAGCCCGCGCTCGATGCGCTGGTACCCAGCCTGCTGCTTCAGCCGCTCGTCGAGAATGCGGTGAAATACGCCGTTACGCCGCGCGAGGATGGGGGCTCCATCCGCATCGAGGGCCGCACGCGTGGCATGATGCTCGAGATCACGGTCATCGACGATGGTCCGGGCCTGCGAGACAGCAACGCCTTGATCGAAGGGCGCGGCGTTGGCTTACGCAACACACGCGAACGTCTCGCGGTGCTGTTCGGCGAGCTTCACCGGTTTGCCGTGTTGAACAGCCATCCGGGTATGCGCATCGAAATCGGCTTTCCACTCGACAAAGCCCCGCAGGCCAGTGCCGGCGCGCCCCCGAAACCTGCCGCCATAGGATCCAGAGTTGCATGAGCCAGCGCATCCGCACCGTCATCGTCGATGACGAGACCCTGGCCCGCCGCGGGCTCGAGATACGCCTGCTGGCTGCGCAGGACTTCGAGATCGTGTCTCAGTGTGCGAATGGGCGTGAGGCCATCACGGCCATCGCGACCCATCGGCCGGACCTCGTATTCCTGGATATTCAGATGCCAGGCATGTCGGGCTTCGAAGTACTCGCCCAGCTGCCGCACGACTCGATTCCGCTCGTGGTGTTTGTGACGGCATACGATCAGTACGCCATCCGCGCGTTCGAGGCGCGTGCCGTGGACTACTTGCTCAAGCCTGTAGACGACACGCGGTTCGCCGCGGCTCTGAACCGGGTGCGCGATCGCGTTCGTGCGATCAGTGCCGAGGATCAGCGCGATCAGCTGTTCAATCTCATCGGCGAGATCACCGGTTCAGGTGAACTGGTTCTGGAAGAGTTGCTGACTCGTGGCCGCAAGGCGCTCGAGCCGCGGCACGCGGAGATTCTGCCGATACGGCAGGGCCGGGAGATCGTGCGCGTGCCGATAGCCGGCATCGAGTGGATCGACGCGGCCGGCGACTACATGTGCATTCACGCGGCCGGCAACACGCACATTCTTCGCGGCACCATGAAAGACCTCGAGGAATACCTGGACCCCAAGCTCTTCCAGCGCGTTCACCGCTCCACCATCGTGAACCTGCGCCGGGTGAAGAGCCTGCGCGCTCACATGAACGGCGAGTATTTCCTCACGCTCGATGCGGGGCACGAGCTGAAGCTGTCTCGCACGTATCGGGACAAGGTGGAGTTGTTTTTGAAGGGGGCGCAGGCGAATGCGTGACCGCCTCGCTTGGTCTGGCGGCCCGCGGACAGAACTCTCGCTTCAGCCGCCCGGCGATTGAGGACTCTTTGTCCGGGCGGCGCCCCCTAAGAAGTCCTCAATCGACGGGCGGCTGAAGATCACTACCAGGTGTACCGAACCCGATAGCGAACAACCGTCTCCCCATCCTTCGCGACCTTCACCGGAAACTGAATCGTGCGTGCGTCTTCCTTGGTGAACTCGTGCGTCTTCGAGAGAATCTTCCAGTTGCTCCAGCGATAGAGATTCTCTTTCACGATGACATCGACCGGCTGCTCCTTGTGGTTGCGCAGCTTGATCTCGAATTCTTCCTCCAGCCAGCGCGCCTTGGAATCCACCGCGAAGTCCACCTGGCGCCGCTCGCCCACCACGTCGAACGCGGAGCCGAGCTTCACGCGCACGGTCTCATCCTTCGGCGTGTGGTCGATCTGGTCCTCGCCGATGAACTCGAGGCTCGTGTCCGCCGCATCCAGCTGTGATACGCGAATGCGCCCGGCCGGCAGCGGCACGCCGAGGCCGAACTGCTTGTCGTTCTTGAACTCGAGGTAGACGTCCACCTTCTTGTTCGTCTGCACGCCCAGATCGCGATCGGTTACAGGGTTCGGGTAGGCGTAGGGCCCCATCGCGAGCCCGTAGTACACCATCACTTTCTTCGCCGGAATCTGCTTCGCCTGGTCGAACAGCTCGATCTGCTTGGTCGAGTTGTTCGGCAGTGTCGTGGGCCTGCCGAGCGTGTAGAGATGAAACTCGAAGAACGACTTCTGCTCGAAGCCAGCCGCGTCCTGCGCTTCCGCCGCCATCGCGAGCACCTGCTTCGCCCTCATCATGGGTTGCGGCGGCGGCTCGGCACGATGCACATCACCCGCGATGAGCTTGAGCCGCGTGTCCGCATACGTGGCGCCCGACTGGTTGATGATGCTGACCCACGCGGAGAGATCCAGCATGCCGCTGTTCGCGTCCTTCCCTTCATTGAAGATGAGGTTGTAGTCGGCCCACCAGGTGATGCCACCGGTCTGATAGGTGACCCGCGTTTTCTGCTCGCCGGCGCGGGGCGACAGAATGTCCCAGACCAGTGTCGGTTTCGTGTTGAGCCCGCCCGGCAGCTCCGGGAAGCGCACCGACGTGTAGCCGGGCAGCGCATAGATGCTGCCGTCGTTCGCCTTCAGGACCAGCCCGTCGATCGACGAAAGCAGCGTGCCGTTGAGCGTGACGGACTGGTTGCCCACCGTGCGCTCCACGGTGATGGGCCGGTCGATGTATTTCAGCAGCAGCTTGTCGGTGCTCACCAGGTCAAACTGAAAATTCTGTTCGAGCACGCGCGTGCGCGGCTCACTCAGAGAGGCGAACGTCACCGTGGTCGGGTCGATCAGCGCCGCGACATCCGTGAATTTCACGGTGGACCGGCCGTTCTCGAGCTTGAGGGGCCGTTCGGTGCGGACCATGGCGTAGCCCGGCACGGACATCGCGTTCGGGATGCCGGAGCCCGGAATCGGGCGATAGAGCTCAGGCGGAATGCCGCCCGGCTGCGCGGAACTGTAGATGGTGATGGCCGTCTCACCGTCGGCCGCCTGTGCCGTAGCGCTGGCCAGCAGCGCGCTCAGAACCGCGGCTCCAACCTGGGGGAGCGAACCTTTCGTCTCGGGCATGAATTTACTAGCCTTTCTTGTGGATGACCGACAGGTATCAACGCCTGTCTCATGCGGTGAATGAACGCGTGGGCGCACCTATCGGGTCTACGCGATCGCGCCGCGCAAAGTGAGACGCAGGTCGCGCCCCCGGCGCCGGGCCGGGCGCCGCGGTGCTCACGTTCTGTGAGGCAAAGCCACCGGCCTCCGCGACTGCCGTTGCACGATACCCTCCATTGAGGAAGAGTCCATATTATGGAAGCAGCGTCACGCGTTTCTTTCGAGCCCCTGAACGAGAGCGGACCCGGGAAGCCTACCGTCCCGGCGCCTGCCGCCCGGCAGGAACTGCTCCCCATGGAACCGTTGCCCCTGGAGCCGCTGGGGTTCGATGAGGGCGGTCCGGATTCGGCCATTGCGCCAATCATCCTGGGGACCGCGACGGAGCCTCTGAAGCGCGCCTCGGCGCCGACGAAGGCACCTCAGGCTGCGGTGAGTGCGCTTGCTGTGGCGGTGGCGCCTGCTGTCGCTCCTGCCGCGGTGATTGCTGTTGCTCCAGTCGTTGCTCCTGTTGCTAACGTCGCTAGTCTTGCCGCCGCTGCTCCTGCAGCCGTTGCTGCTGTTGCTATCCCCGCTTCTCTCGCTGTCGCCGCTGCGCCGGTCGTTCCGGCTGCTGCTGCCGTCGATGGCGACGTCGATTCTGCCGCGGTGACTACTCCGGCTCTTGCCGTCGAAGAACTCGCTCTGGCCGACTCTGATCCCTTCGCCGCCGCCAACGCCGTGAATGTGAACGCCGCGTTGGGCGCGGAGCCGGTGAGCCGCGCGGTGGCTCCGGTGGCAGTGCCTGCCCCCGCGGCAGCATCTCCTGCGGCAGCACCTCTCGTGGCGGTGGCTCCTCCCGTGGTCGCGCCTCCTGTGGCAGCGCCGCCCGTGGCAGTGGCCCCTGTGTCAGCGCCTGCTGTCGCCGTAGCACCGGCCGCCCGGGCGCCTGCGCCTATCACGATTTCCACAGTCCCTGAGGTTGTGGTGCCGGCCGCTCCTGAAACGGCCCTCGCCACAAAGCCTCTAAGCCTGGCACCCGCACCCGCAGTCGCCCCTCCGAGTGCGCCTGCAATCGTTCCCGCTGCGCCGCCGGCCAGTGCCGCTCCGAGTGTTTCCGTCAGCGTGCCGCCGGCCTGCGCGCCGGTGACGATGGACCGCGACTTCATCGCGCGTAACCAGATCGTGGAGCGCTACATCTCCGGGCGCCTGCCGATCAAGGGCGCCACTGAATTCGAACGCTTCTGCCACGACAACCCGTCGATGCTCGATGAGCTGGGCCTGCCGGAACGAGTGAATGCAGGGCTGCGGCTGCTCGAAGCGGCCGGAAAGCCCGAGCCCTGGCAGGAAGAGCCGCGCAAGATCTGGCAGAAACCGCAGCTCGCCATCGGCCTCGGCGCTGGCGTAGTCGCGCTGCTCGTGGCGCTGGTCATGGTCTGGAATGGAAATTCGGACAAGACCCGACGCATCGACGCCCTCAAGAAAGTGGTCGCCGAGCAGCCTCTCGAGCCGGCAGCCAAGACGACCACGATTCGCGTGTTACCCAGCTTCCAGGGCAGCACGAACACGCCTGCAGTCACCGTGGGCGGCGGCGGCGCGCAGCTTGCGGACCTGAAGATCGACTTGTCGCGCTCCGCGTATCGCGGCTTCCGCGTGACCATCGATCGCGTCGACCAGGGGCGGGTAGCGGTTCTTCACAACCTGCTCAAGGATTCGAACGGTCACGTGCGCATGGCGCTCAACACCTCGGCATTCGGGCCAGGCACCTATCAATTCACGATCGAAGGGCTGACGTGGCGCGGCGACCCGGTGCCGGACGCGTGGCTCACGATCGCCGTCGTTCACTGACGCGACGCAGGCCTATCCGGCGCGCAGCGTCGTGATGGGCGGATGATTGATGACAGATCGCGTGGCCAGCCAGCCACTGAAGGCCACCAACAGCGCGCCACCTGCCGCGCCGGTGAGCCAGACCCATCCATCGAAGCCATACTTCATTTCCAGCACGCGCGTGGCGAGGAAATATCCGGCTACCGAAGCGCCGAACGCCGCAAGCAGGCCCGACAACAACCCCAGCGTGATGAACTCGGCGAGCACGCCTTGAAGAACGGTGCCGCGGCTCGCACCCAGCGTGCGCAACATGGCACTTTCGTAACGCCGCTCGTCTCGACTCGCCTGCACCGCCGCCATCATCACCGTGAGGCCGGCAAACAGCGTGAAAAAGAAAACGCTCTGCACGGCGAGGATCGCCTTGTCGAACACCGAGCGCACACGGGCCAGCAAATCCTCGATGTCGAAGATAGAGACGCTGGGATACTTGCGGGCGAGCGTGGCTAGCGAACGCGCCTGTCCGCCTTCGAAATGCACGCTGGTCATGTAGGTGCCGGCGACATTTTCGAGCAGGCCGGGCGCGAAGACGATGAAGAAGTTGGGCTGGAAGCTGTCCCACTTCACCTTGCGGAAATTCGCGATGGTCACTTCGAACGTTTCCCCGCCGATGTCGAACGTCAGCTTGTCGCCGAGTTTCACCTTCAGGGATTCCTGAAACTCCGTCGCCAGCGAGACGAGCGGCTTGCCCGCATCGGCAGCGCCCCACCACTTGCCTTCGACCACGCGATTGTCGGCGCCGAGATCGGCGGCCCAGGAGAGGTTCTGCTCGCGGGACGCGTTGTCTTCGCCTTCCTGCCCGCCGAAACGAATGCTGTCGATGGACTTGCCGTTGATTGCCGTCATGCGCCCGCGGATCATCGGCAGCACGCGCGACGGCTTGCCGCCTCGCTCAACCAGCGCCGCCATGAACGCATCGCGGTCCGCTTGCGGAATGTTGATGAAGAAATAGTTGGGAAGGCTGGCGGGCAGGCTGATGCGCCAGTCTTTGGCAAGATCGCTGCGGACCAGGCTCAGAAGCAGCAACACCATGATGCCCGTGCCGAAGGCGACGATCTGAACGAGACTCTCACTGCGGCGGCGGCTGAGATTCGCGACACCATAGCGCCACGCCACACCAACACTGCCGCGCAGGCGCCCGGCCAGAGTCACCAGCGCATAGCCAGCCCCGGCAAGAACCAACAGGAAGGTGACGAGCCCCACCGTGAACCACAGGAAAAGCGAGGGATCGCGCACGACCCAGTAGATGAGGAACGCCACCGCCAGAACGGCGGGGCCGAACGCAAGCATGACCAGCGGCGGCGGTGGACCCACATCCCGCCGCAGCACGCGAATCGCCGGCACTCTCGACAGCTGCAGAAGCGGCGGCAAGGCGAAGCCCGCAAGCACGGCCACCGCAGTGATGAAACCCATCGCGAGCGGTTTCAGATCCGCCGGCGGAAGATCGGTGTTGAGCAGTCCCCGGATGGTTTTCAACAACCATTCCTGAGCGATAAAACCGAGGACCGAGCCGATCACGGTTGCGGCGACGGAGATGAAGAACAGCTGAAGGATGCTGACGCTCAGTGTGAACGCGCGCGTGGCACCCATGGTTTTCAGCAGCGCTACGGAATCGAGGTGACGCTGAACATAGCGGCGCGCAGACATCGCCACGGCAATGGCACAGAGCAGGACACTCACCAGACTTGCGAGACTGAGAAAGCGCCCGGCGCGGTCCACCGCATTCTTGATCTGCGGACTTTCCTGAGTGATGTCGAGCAGGCGTTCGCCGCGCTTCTTGTTCGCCAGAATCCACTCTTTGAACGCCTCGATGCGCGCGCGATCCGCCGCGAACAGAATGCGATAACTCACCCGGCTGCCGGGCTGGATCAGCTCCGTCGCCGGGATGTCCGCGACGTTCATGATGAGACTGGGTGCGAGCTCGGTGAACGTGCCGCCCGCGTCGGGGCGTGAGATGAGCACGCGTGTGACACGAAGTGTGGCGGCACCGATCACGAGCTGGGAGCCGACTTTCGCATCGAGCGCTGCGAGCAGCCGCGAGTCCGGCCAGACTTCGCCCGCATTGGGAATCCCTTGCGCAGGCTGCCCGTCCACGAACGGTTCGTCCGCAATGAGCACCTTGCCTCGCAGTGGGTACCCGGGGCCGACGGCGCGAAGGTTCGTCAGCTGGCTCGTTTCGCCATTGAACACAACGCTGAGGATCGCGGTGTTCCGCGCGGTGAGGACGCCGCGGCGGGTCGCTTCATCGATGTATTTCTGATCCATCGGATCGGTTGAACCGAGTCGGAGGTCCGCCGCCAGCACTTCGGCCGCCTGCAGGTCCACCGCCGCGCCGATACGGCCCACCAGGAAACCCACGCCGGTGAGCGAGGCCACCGCAATGGTCAGTGCGAGCAGCAAGACGCCCAGCTCGCCGGAACGCCACTCGCGGCCCAAAGTACGAAACGCGAGCATGAGAGCGCGCATGGCTAGTTCAGGCTTCGACCAGGCCGCCCGCTTCCATTCGCAGGATGCGGGAGCAGCGCTCGGCCAAGGTGTTGTCGTGCGTGACGAGCACCAGCGTCGTGCTCGATGTGGAGTTCAACTCGAACAGCAGCTCGCCGATGCGTCCGCCGGTGACCGTGTCCAGGTTGCCGGTGGGCTCGTCCGCGAACAGCACGGCAGGCTGGGTGACGAACCCGCGCGCGAGCGCTACGCGTTGCTGCTCACCGCCTGAAAGCTGACGCGGATAGTGACCCGTGCGCGCGCCGAGACCGACGCGATCCAGCGTTTCACGCGCCGCGCGGCGTGCGTCCGGCCGGCCGGCCAGCTCCAGAGGTAACATGACGTTCTCGAGCGCGGTGAGCGCCGGCACGAGGTGGAATGACTGGAAAACGAAGCCGACGCGCTGGGCCCGCAGCCTCGCACGGCCATCTTCATCTAACGTGGTGAGATCCGTGCCCGCGAGCCAGACTTTTCCGGATGTGGGCGTGTCGAGACCCGCAAGCAGTGCCAGCAAGGTGGACTTGCCCGCTCCGGATGCGCCGACGATGGCGACCGGCTCGCCCGTCGCGATGTCGAACGAAACGTCTCGTACAATGGTCAGCAAACCTTCCGGGCTGCTAACCTGCTTGTTGAGGTTTTCAGCCTTGAGAACACTGCTTCGAACGATTGGCGCCTGGGCGCTCGGCGTCTGCTGGTTGCTCATCGCGTTCAACGACGCGGTGGCCGCGCCGGATCGTACCGTCCTCGTGCTTGGCGACAGCCTGAGTGCCGGCTATGGCCTCAAGCCCGCTCAGGGCTGGGTCGCCTTGCTGGAGAAGCGACTGCGTACCGAAGGGTACGAGTACCGGGTCGTGAACGCCAGCGTCAGCGGCGAAACCTCGGGGGGCGGGCTGCAACGCTTGCCGCGTGCACTGGAATTGAACAAGCCGGACGTCGTTATCGTCGAGCTCGGTGCGAATGATGGGCTGCGCGGGCTGCCTGTGGCGCCGACCCGCGACAATTTGACGAAGATCGTGGCGGCGGCCAAGCAGTCCGGCGCCCGCGTGCTGCTGGTGGGCATGAGGTTGCCCCCCAACTATGGTCCGCGTTACACGAACGACTTCATGCTCATGTTCCGCGAGATTGCCACTGCGAGCAGCGTGGCGCTGGTGCCGTTCCTGCTGCAATCCGTGGCGCTCAAACCGGCACTGATGCAGGCCGACGGCCTGCATCCGAGGGCTCAGGCCCAGGCCGCACTGCTCGATACGGTGTGGCCGCAACTCGCGCCGCTGCTTCGAAAACGCTGAGGGGGAATCGATGGACAAGATCTGGTTGCAGTCCTATCCACCCGGCGTGCCCGCCGAAATCGATCCGTCGGAATTCAGCTCGCTGGTGGCGGTGGCCGAGCACAGCTTCCAGAAGTTTGCCGACCGGCCTGCGTACGTGCAGATGGGGCGGACGATCACCTACCGCCAGCTCGATGCGCTGACACGGGAATTCGCGGCGTGGCTGCAGAATGAAGCCGGTCTGCAGAAGGGCGATCGCATCGCGCTCATGATGCCGAACGTTTTGCAGTATCCGGTGGCGATCTTCGGCGCGCTGCGCGCCGGGCTCGTGGTGGTAAACACCAACCCTCTGTACACGGCGCCGGAACTCGAACATCAACTGGTCGACTCGGGCGCCAAGGTCATCGTCATCCTCGAGAACTTCGCACACGTTCTTCAGCAGGTGATTGCGAAGACAGCCATTCGCAAAGTACTGGTCACCTCGGTGGGCGACATGCTGGGCTGGCCGAAATCGGCGATCGTGAACTACGTCGTTCGACATCGCCGCAAGCAGGTGCGGCCGTGGAACATGCCCGGCGCGCTGAACTTCAACGCAGTACTCGCGGCGGCCAAGGGCACGACTTTCACGCCCGTGCCACTCGTTCACGCGGACATTGCCTTTCTGCAGTACACGGGCGGCACCACTGGAGTGTCCAAGGGCGCCATGCTCACACACGGGAACACCGTCGCGAACGTTGTGCAGGCCCGCGCGTGGATCGGGCACACGTTCAAACCCGACTCAAACGTTCTCATTACGCCGCTGCCGCTGTATCACATCTTTGCACTGACGGCGAACTGCCTGCTCTTCATGCTGCTCGGCTGGAAGAACGTGCTGATTACGAACCCGCGGGATTTCGCGGCGTTCGTCGCCGATCTGAAGAAATATCCGTTCGCGTTTATCAGCGGCGTGAATACGCTGTTCAACGCCTTGCTCAACACACCCGGATTCGAGCGAGTGGATTTCCAGCACCTGGTGGTCACATTGGGCGGCGGCATGGCGGTTCAGGGCGCCGTCGCGGAACGCTGGAAGCAGGTCACGGGCAAGCGGCTCACGCAAGCATGGGGCCTTACAGAGACTTCGCCGGCGGCGTGCATCAACCCTATCAGTGACGATTTCAACGGCTCGATCGGGCTGCCTATTCCGTCCACGGAAATCAGCATTCGTAACGACGATGGCGCCGAGCTGGCCCTCGGCGAGGTCGGCGAGATCTGCGTGCGCGGACCGCAAGTGATGGCAGGCTACTGGAACAGACCGGACGAAACCGCGAAGGTGATGCTGCCCGAAGGCTGGCTGCGCACCGGCGATGTCGGTCACATGGACCCGCGCGGCTACGTGTTCATCGAGGATCGCAAGAAGGACATGATCCTCGTGTCGGGTTTCAACGTGTACCCGAACGAAGTCGAGTCGGTCATGGCCACCCACCCGGGCGTGCTGGAAGTTGCCGCCGTAGCCCAGCCGGATGAGCACTCCGGAGAAGTCGTCGCAGTGTTCATCGTGCGCAAGGACCCAGCCCTCACCGAGCACGATGTGATCGAGCATGCCAGGAAGTCACTTACGGGCTACAAAGTGCCGAAGCACGTGTATTTCAGGACGGAACTGCCGAAGACTAATGTGGGGAAGATATTGAGGAGGGCGTTGAGGGATGAGGTTGTGGCTCGGTCC
>JBDTUL010000018.1:0-25024 GCA_040007735.1 Gammaproteobacteria bacterium
CGGCCCGCTTGCGTTCACCCAGTTCCTGCCGGGCGGCGCCACCGCGCCCTTTCTCAGCGGCACCGATGCCGGCGCGACGGCGCAATCCGGCGGAGATGGCTCTGATCTGCTCTGGTACAACTACATGACGCCGGAGTCTTCACGCGGCAGCGCCTTTGCGCATCTCACTTACGATCTCACGGATCACGCCTCCGTCTTCGTGCAGGGTCTTTATGGCATGGGGGATACCTCTTATCTCTCGCCGCCCGCGGGCGCTCAGTTCGCAACGTGGACTGCCACCATCTTTCGCGACAACGCCTTCCTGCCGGCCGCCGTGCGGCAGCAGATGGTGGCGCTCAATCAGCCGTCGTTCCGGTTCGGCCGTGCCGGCGACCTGGACTACGGTGCGGCGAAGGAGATCGAGCAGCAGAATGCCCTGAAGTCGTTCACCACCGGCCTGAAGGCCGATATCGGTGACTGGAAGCTCGATGGCTACTATCAGTATGGCCGCACCGATTCCAACATCGACATGGACCATGCGATCCGGCTCGATCGCATCTACCAGGCGATCGACGCGGTGGTGAATCCGGCCAACGGCCAGATCGTGTGCAACTCGACGCTGAAATATCCCTCCAACGGTTGTGTGCCGCTGAATGTCTTCGGCGTCGGCGCGCCTTCGCAGGCGGCCATCGACTGGATCGGACAGGACATTTCGCAGAAGCAGGTAGTGCAGCAGCACGTGGTGGATGTTGCGGTCTCGGGCTCGCCCTTCAATAGCTGGGCAGGCCCCGTGTCGATGGCGTTTGGCGGCGCGTGGCGCCATGACTGGTTCAACCAGGCGGTCTATCCGGTGGAGTTGCACGCGGGCACCGACATACCTGCCATTACGCCCGCGCTGGGTTACCGCGGATTGCCCGCCGTTTACGCCGGCAGCGCGAACATCTTCGAGCGCGGGCCTTCCAGCGCGCCCGGAGGCGGCTACAAGGTCAAGGAGGCGTTTGCGGAAGTGCAGTTGCCGCTGCTGTCCGAGAAGGCGTTCGCGCGCTCCCTCGAGCTCAACACCGCAGTTCGCTTTGCGGACTATGAAGGCAGCGGTGGCGTGTGGGCCTGGAAAGGGGGCATAGACTGGGCGGCGACAACCGATTTGCGCATACGGGCCACACGGTCTCGCGACGTGCGCGCCGGTTCGCTTTCCGAGCGCTTCGACACATCGCGCGGCCCGGGCAACGTGACTGATGCGCTGTCCGGCTCGAACGAGCAGTATGCCGTGAGTGTCGTTGCGGGCGGCAACCCGAGTGTGGCGCCCGAGAAGGCCGATACCCTTACGTTCGGCGTGGTCTACCAGCCCACCTGGCTGGCAGGCTTCGCAATGTCAGTGGACGCCTTCGATATCAAGATCGCGGGAGCGATCGGGCAGCTCGGCGCGCAGGCGATCGTCGATCAATGCCGGCTCGGTGCCACTCAACTCTGCGGTTTCATCGAGCGCGGCGCGGACGGGTTCATCTCCACCATCTACAACCTGTTCATCAATACGGATCAGTCGCGTGCGCGGGGGGCGGACTTTGAGTTCTCCGCCAGCCGGCCGGTCACGCTGTTCGGCGGCAACGAGCGTCTGAGTGCGAGGCTGCTGGCCACCTACGTGCGCGAGCTTTCGACCACACTTGCGGGCGCGGCGAAAGTCGACAGAGCGGGCCAGACCGGCCCCGGCGGCTCGGGCGGCACCGTGAATGGCGTGCCGGACTGGCAGGGTACGGTCAGTCTCTCTTATAGCCGCGGGCCGTTGTCAGTTGCGCTTCAGGAACGCTACATCAATCGCGGCACGTACGATTCAACCTGGCGTCAGGGAGTGGACATCGATGACAACAGCGTCCCGTCGGCCGCGTACACCAACATGGAGCTGGCTTACCAGGCGCCGATGACGGGGCACGGGTCGTTCCAGACCTATCTCAACGTCACGAATCTGTTCGACCGGGACCCGGCGCGCGCGGCCACCTGGGGATTCACCGGCTCGACCTATACCAACACCGGCCTGTTCGATGTGTACGGCCGGCGCTACAACGTGGGCGTGAGGCTCAACTTCTGAGGCGCTCTACTTCTCGAAGATATTGTAGCCGCTGACGTACTCGGCGCCCTCTGCGGTGGTGGTCCAGATCCACTCGACGTCTTCTTCAGGCCCGAGAACGACAGCGACGACGCGGTTGGGTAGCGGCCCCGCGGAGGCGGGAATGATGGACGCCGGCGCGCTGACGACGCGCTGGTTTGGTTTCAAAGGTGTATTGAGCATGGGATGTCCTGCCTCGGCGGAATGCCTTTAGTAGACATCAACGGTGTTTGGCACTCAATAGAGCACTGGGTCGAGCCGACCTCCGGCCATCAGGCTGTCGAGGTCTGATGGCACGATCCATGCGGGCTACGCAGTGGGCCTGGGCAATATCGCCGTTGACCACGCGATCAACCCGAGCAGCGCCACCTGAAGCGGCAAGCGGAGCACCAGGGCCCAGTACGGCACATCGAACAGCTCCGGGCGCTGAAGCATGTAGAAATGAGCGGGTGTTACGGCAATCGTGAGCGCAAATAGACCAATGCCCGCTGCTCGCCGAGTGGTCTTCCACAGCAGCCCCGCCGCGCCGAGTAACTCGAACACTCCGCTGATCAACACGACCGCCCGCGGCGAAGGGATGTAGGGCGGCACGATGCGCATCTCGAGGGCCGTTGCCGCGAAATGCGCGATGCCGCCAATCAGGAACCACAGGAAAACGAATGCGATGCCGACGCGCTTCAAACGAGTGCCTCTGAGGAGAATAGTCGTGCCAGCGGATGATACGGGTGTTCGAGCTTCAACGCGGTCGCGCGCACGCCTGCCATGGATTGGCACAGGCTCTGCGACAGCGCTGGACCAGCGCTGTCATTCCCGCTTACGCTCGCGCGCGCACGATCGTCGTTTGGAACGTCATTCATGGAGGGAGCCTGGTGAAACAGTGGTTGTGGTTTCTTGCGGTGACTGTGATGGCGGCATGCCCTGCACTCACCTTCGCTCAGGCGAACGCCGCGGCGACCGCCGATGGCTGGATCGATATCTCGGCGCCCATCGATCCCCGCACCACTCCCGTCTATCCGGGAGACGCTCCCATCAAATTCGATTTCCTGAAGCGGTTCGACGCGGGGGACAAGCTCACTCTCTCCGCGTACTCGATGGGCGCGCACACGGCAACGCATGTGGACGCGCCGCTGCACTTCATCAAGGGCGGGGCGCCCCTGAATCAGATTCCGCTCGAGCGCTTCATGGGCCCGGTGCGCGTCATCGACTGTTCCGCCGAGGCGCTCGCCATCGATGCCACCGAGCTGAACAAGCACCCCTGGCGAGGCGCGAAGCGCATTTTCTTCCGCACGCGAAATAGCCGCAAAGGCTGGATGACGGACCCCACGTTCCACAAGGACTTCACGTACGTCGCGCCGGATGCGGCGCGCTTGCTGGCCGATGCGGGCGTCGAGCTCGTGGGCATCGACTACATTTCCATGGAGCAGTTCGGCGCGCCCGAGCCGCGTACGCACCAGGCCCTGCTCGGCCGGAACATCCCGATAATCGAAGGGCTGCTGCTGAGTGACGTGCAGCCCGGCGATTACGATCTGATTCTGCTGCCTATCCGGGTGATCGGGCACGAAGCTGCGCCAGTGCGCGCGCTGCTGAAGCGCCGCTAGCGCGGGAGTTCGCGCCGTCAGTCGCTCATTGCGTGCGTTTTACCCGGATGGAGCGGCGTGACTCGCCTACCAGCCAGAACGAGCCCAGCGCGCCCGGCGTGATCGTGACGGTCTCGCCTTGCTTGATATTGGGCGGCGGCGTCGATTCGCTCTGCCGCCAGACCTGACCGTTGTCCAGAGTGAAGACGAGCTTGCCGCCCGTCTGCTCGGCGAGCTTCGTGACATGGGCCTGCAGTTTCGCCACCACCGGTGGCGGCGGGGCGGCGGGGGCGCCCATCGAAGCCTCGCCTACCTTGAGCGCACTGCCGACCTCGCGGTCGTAGCACGCAAGTCTCCGTGCATCCTCAGTTTCGGCGGCGCATGTGCGCAGTTGTTCCAGCAGAGGTTTCGCCAATGCGAGCGGTGAGGCTGCGCACAGCAGTGCTGCCATAGCCGCCGGCCCTTTCCAGCACAATTTCATAGTTACTCCTGCGCACTCTGTTACCACACTCGCCAGCGCCAAGTATGCACGCCCACGGTCCCACGCTGTATTTTGGAGCGACGGGCGTCCCGTTTGTGACGCGCTTCACTCAGTGAGGCGCTCTCAGGCATGCGCCCAAAACTGCTCGTTTGTCCGATGCGGCGGCGATTCATATCGTGTGTTCCAACGGGCGCGGAATGGGTCGCGTCCTTCATTTTGTAAAGGAGTCGGGAGTCATGGCACACGATGTGACGACGATGTCAGTGAGTCCGGTGACCGCGGCACTGGCGTCTACTGTTGTCGAAATGGGTGGCGGAAACGAGTGTTACGCCTCACCGAAGGTGGTTGTCTCGGCGCTGCTCGAAGCGTTGTGGAGCGTGTACTCCAACGCGGACGCCGTGGGCGGCGCGAGCGGCTCGATGCAAGCGGAACTCGTGAGCCCGCGCGCCTGAGCGCATACACGTCGGCCCCTCAGGGCCGCCGTTCTCACGCTGCCGCTTCCGCCCTGAGCGAGAAGTTACTCCGGCGGCTTCTGCAGGAACTCGCGGTAGGCGAGCGAGAAAGCTTCCACGAACGTGTGGGGCAACAGCTCTGCGGGCTTCTCGACCAGGTTGCGATAGAACTCCGCGTATAGCTCCCAGTGCTTGACGCTGCCGCCGGTGCGTAGCTTGCCCCGGCGCGCGGCGCGCTCGAAACGGGCCTCGAGCTCAGCCGGATCGAGGCGGCCCACGAACTCGGCGAAGGCGTCGCGCATGGCATGCACGGTGGCGTTCTCGTGATTCTTGGCCGTGGTCATGGCTTCCCGAAGCCACTGCACGGCGTCCAGCCGCCGGGTTTCGTGCTGATGGAGCAGGGCGATGAGCAGCTCTTCCACGGTCATGCGCCCAAGCGAGGGGCGCGGGTCGTCCGCGTCCTGCTGAATGTCGATGCGGAAGCGGTTGCGGATCTCGTTGCGCGAGCGGTCGAGGTCTTTCATCCCTACTAAGGTTTCGCGGAACAGCTGCCCGACCACGTGCATCAGGCGCGTTTGCGCGTCCGCGGGCAGGCGCTCGGCGTCGATGCCGGCCCCCCGGCAGAACGCCTGCAATCCGCTTTGCACGTCGTAGATGGCCGGGGCGCTGACGGGGTTGCGAGAGTCGCGGCCGGCGGCCTTCGCCAGCCGGGCGATGCGCCGGGCAATGACGGAGTCCGGCGGTTCGCCGTCCGATTCGGGTGCCGGGGCGGGAGAATTGGCGCCCACCGGCCGCGGCGCGCGGGCCACAGCCTGGCCATACGCATTCACCGGGCTGTAGCCGCCGCTCTGGGCGGCATCCCGGCCCCCCTGGGGGAGCGGTTCGGACACCAGCAAGGCGTCCAGGTCGAGCGCGGCGCCGATGTCCGTCTGCGCGGCCCGGCCCATGACGGGCCGAAGGGCATGGATGCTGGTCGGTACGGGCACGGGGCCCGTGGCGTTGGAGGGCGGAGCGGCCACCGCCACATCGGGCTCCAGGACCACGCTGACCTGGTAGTCGCCGAACCGCAGCAGGTCGCCATTCTGGAGCTTGTGGGGGCCGAGCTTGCCCAGCGCGCGCTCGTCGTCATTGACGAAAACGCCGTTGGTGCTTAGATCTTCAAGGACATAGCCGCCGTCGCGGAAGCTGACGCGGGCATGGTGCGCGGAGACGTAGCGCCGGGTGTCGGGCAACACCCAGTCGTTGTCGGCCGAGCGCCCAATGGTGCCTCCGCCAACTCCAAAGACGATGGTGCACCGATCCCCTAAGGATCGGCGATGATCACTGACAACGCGCAGGCTGAGCGCCATGGCTGCCCTCGTGGGCCCTCTCGATGTTTCCCCGGTCGATTTGGCACTGTCGCGCGCACTCGAGATCACAAGCTTCCGGTGTCTGGAAGGCGCACAGACATATAATGCCAGCCCTAAATTAGCAGCCGACCCGCCGGAACCCATGGCCACCAGTCACATTTTCAAAGTCATCTTTGTGAACCAGGGCAAGGTTTACGAGATATACGCCCGCAAGGTGAGCCACGGGGGCGGGGGCCTGTTCGGCTTCGTCGAGGTCGAAGAGCTGGTCTTCGGCGAGCGCACCTCGGTGGTGGTCGACCCCTCGGAGGAGCGCATCCAGAACGAGTTCGCCGGGGTCAAGCGCACCTACCTGCCGCTGCACTCGGTATTGCGCATCGATGAGGTCAAGAAGCAGGGGGTCAGCAAGATCACCACCTACGAGGGCGGCAACGTCTCCCAGTTCCCGATGTCAGCTTATTCCGCGCCCCCCGGGGATGCGCCGACCAAGAAGTAGCTCCGAACCACGTACATGCTGCAGCTCCAGGGCGCGCCCGCGCTTTCTTCGTTCCGGATCGCGAAACTCCTCGGCCTGCTGCGCACGCAGGACGCGAGTGTCACCGGCCTCGAGTCCCACTTCGTGCACTTCGTCGATGTGTCACGGCCGCTCACGCCCGATGAGGCGAAGCTGCTCGCAACGCTTCTGACCTATGGGCCGCGCGTGGAAGCGGCGAGGTCTGATGCGGCAAGGGGCGGGGCCGCGCGCTCGCAGGCGGGCGAGCTCGCAATCGTGGTTCCGCGTGAAGGCACCCTCTCGCCGTGGTCGAGCAAGGCCACGGATATCGCGCAAGTGTGCGGGCTCAGCGCAGTGAGCCGCATCGAGCGTGGCATTTCGTATTGCATCCAGTCGGGCAAGCCGCTCGGTCGTGAGCGCTTGTCGGCGCTCGTGGCGCCGCTGTTCGATCGAATGACGGAAATGGTGTTGTTCGACGCTGAGGATGCCACGCGGCTGTTCGCTCACGCGCAGCCCCGGCCGTTGGCGCGCGTGTCTCTCACCACCGGCCGCGCAGCGCTCGAAGAAGCGAACACGAGGCTCGGGCTCGCCTTGTCAGCCGACGAGATCGATTACCTGCTCGAAAGCTTCCGCCGCCTCGGCCGCGACCCCTCGGATGTGGAGCTCATGATGTTCGCGCAGGCGAACTCCGAGCACTGCCGGCACAAGATCTTCAACGCAAGCTGGGTCATAGATGGCAAGCCGCAGGAAAAATCCCTGTTCGCCATGATCCGCAACACGCACGCGCGCAACCCGCAAGGCGTGCTCTCGGCCTATCGCGATAACGCTGCGGTCATCGAAGGCACCGTCGGCGTGCGCTATTTCCCGGATGCCGCAACCGGCGTTTATGGCGGCGTACGCGAACCGATCGACATTCTCATCAAGGTGGAAACGCACAACCATCCGACGGCGATCTCGCCGTTCCCGGGTGCGGCCACGGGCTGCGGCGGAGAAATTCGCGACGAAGGCGCCACGGGCGTCGGCGCGAAACCGAAGGCAGGCCTCGCAGGCTTTTCGGTTTCGAATCTGCGCATCCCGGGCTTCGAGCGTCCGTGGGAGCGCGCCTTCGGAAAACCTGCGCGCATCGCCTCCGCGCTCGACATCATGATCGAAGGCCCCATCGGCGCGGCGGCGTTCAACAACGAGTTCGGCCGGCCGGCGATTTGCGGCTACTTCCGCACCTTTGAGCAGAGCCGTGCGGATGACGACGCGACTCGCACGCGCGGTTATCACAAGCCCATCATGATCGCGGGCGGGCTCGGCAACGTGCGGCGTCCGCATGTGAACAAGGGCGACGTGCCCATCGGCTCGAAGCTCGTGGTACTCGGCGGCCCGGCCATGCTCATCGGGCTTGGCGGTGGTGCCGCGTCTTCGATGGGCAGCGGCACCAGCACGGCCGACCTCGACTTCGCCTCCGTTCAGCGCGGCAACGCTGAGATTCAGCGTCGGGCGCAGGAAGTAATCGATGGCTGCTGGTCGCTGGGCGCTGAAAATCCCATCGTGCTCATTCACGACGTCGGTGCCGGTGGGCTTTCCAACGCTGTGCCGGAAGTGGTGGCGCACAGTCAACGCGGTGCGCGCATAGATCTGCGTGCCGTGCCGAGTGCTGAGCCCGGCATGTCGCCCATGGAAATCTGGTGTAACGAAGCGCAGGAGCGCTACGTTCTTGCCGTCGCTCCCGCAAGGCTCGCCACGTTCGCGGCGCTGGCGGCACGCGAGCGCGCTCCGTTTGCGGTCATTGGCGAAATCGATGGCACCGGCCAGCTGGTCGTGCATGACTCGCTCTTCGGCAACAACCCGGTGGACATGCCTATCGAGGTGCTGCTCGGTAAGGCGCCCCGCATGACGCGCGATGTGAAGACTCTCGAGTCACCGCGCCGCGCGTTCGATATCAGCCGCATTGAATTGCGAGAAGCCGCATACCGCGTACTGCGCTTCCCCGCAGTGGCGGACAAGACCTTCCTCATCACTATCGGCGATCGCTCGGTGGGCGGGCTCATCAGCCGCGACCAGATGGTGGGGCCGTGGCAAGTGCCGGTGAGCGATGTCGCCGTCACGCTCACGGACTACACCGGCCACGCCGGCGAAGCCATGGCGCTGGGTGAGCGCACGCCGGTTGCAGTGCTGAACGGGCCTGCGTCGGGGCGTCTCGCGGTTGCCGAAGCCGTCACGAATATTCTTGCGGCGGACATCAGCTCGCTCGAGCAGATTCGGCTGTCAGCCAACTGGATGGCCGCTGCCGGTGAGCCGGGCGAGGAAGCTTCGCTCTACGCAACCGTGCGCGCGGTGGGCGAAGAGCTATGCCCGGCGTTGGGAATCGCCATTCCCGTCGGCAAGGACTCGTTGTCGATGAAGACCACGTGGCGCGACGGCGAGCAGTCGAAGAGCGTCGTCGCTCCCGTATCGCTGATCATTTCGGCATTCGCTCCGGTGGTGGACGTGCGCAACACGCTCACGCCGGCGCTACGCACAGACCTGGGCAACACCTCGTTGTGGCTCGTGGATATCGGCGCTGGCCGCAATCGCCTCGGCGCGTCCGCACTCGCGCAGGTGTACGGCGAGATGGGGGATGAGCCGGCGGACCTCGACGATCCGCAGCGTCTCAAAGCCTTCGCCGCCGCGCTCGGCGAGCTGAAAGCCACGAAACGGGTTCTGGCCTATCACGATCGTTCCGACGGCGGCCTGTTCGCCACCCTCACCGAAATGGCGTTTGCCGGCCACTGCGGGATCGATGCGTCGCTGCCGGCGGCTCGCGGCAAAGCGCTTGCACAGTTGTTCTCGGAAGAGCTCGGCGCCGTCATCCAGGTGCGCGCGAGCGACGACGCTCATGTCGCCGCGGTGTTTGCCAGCCATGGTTTCGGCGCGCACACCCTTCGCATTGGCGAGCCCACTGCGCCGGCGGGCGTTGCGGACGCAAGCCGCCTGCGCATCCGAATCGAAGTGGGCGACACGCGCCTCGACGAGGCGTGGGTCGATCTGCGCCGCGCCTGGTCGGAAACCTCCTGGCAACTGCGGAAGCTGCGAGATGACCCTGTGTGTGCGGACGAGGAGTTCGCCGCCGTCACGGCGCTAAGCGACCCCGGTCTCAGTGTCGCACTCACTTTCGATCCTGAGCAGGACATCGCCGCTCCCTACATTTCGAAAGGAACGCGGCCCGCGGTTGCGGTTTTGCGCGAGCAGGGCGTAAACAGCCAGGTGGAAACGGCGGCGTGGCTCGAGCGCGCCGGCTTCGAATCGCACGACGTGCACATGACGGACCTGCTCTCGGGGCGCCGCAAGCTCACCGAGTTCAAAGGCCTGGTGGCGTGCGGTGGCTTCTCGTATGGCGACGTGCTGGGGGCGGGCGAGGGCTGGGCCAAGTCCATCATGTTCCACAGCGCGGTACGCGAGGAGTTCGAGAAATACTTCGCGCGTACCGACAGCTTCGCGCTCGGCTTCTGCAACGGCTGCCAGATGTTCGCCGCGCTGAAGAGCCTGATTCCCGGCACCGAGCTCTGGCCGCGCTTCGTGCTCAACCGCAGCGAGCAGTACGAAGCCCGCTTCACGATGGTGGAGATTCTTCGCTCACCGTCGGTGGTGCTGGAAGGCATGAGCGGCTCGTTCCTGCCCATCGCCACGGCGCACGGCGAAGGGCGTGCGGAGTTCGTGTCGGCCGCGGCCGCGGAAGCTTTTGCGAAGAGCGATGCGGTTGCCTTCCGCTATGTGAACCGCGATCGCACGGTGGCGGCCACTTATCCGGCCAACCCGGGTGGCTCGCCGTTCGGCATCTCGGCGGTCTCCAACAAAGATGGCCGCGTCACTATCATGATGCCGCATCCGGAGCGCTCAACGCGCTACGTGCAGAATTCCTGGCACCCCGACAATGCGGGAGAGTGGAGCGGGTGGATGCGCCTGTTCCGCAACGCTCGGAAATTCGTAGGCTGAATTCTACTTTGAGGCGAGATTCGGCTTCGGCAGGCCGTCGAGCGCCGTCGTCAGGTAGTTCGACGTGGTCTGGAGCGATGCGAGCAGCGAGTCGAGTGCGGTGAACTGCTTGACGTACTGCTTCTGCAGGGTGCCCATACGAGCGTCTAGCGTGTCCGTGTCGTCCTGAATCTTGCTCAGGGTCTCCTGCAGGCTCTGGTTGCGAGACGCGAGCGAACCGGTCGAAAGCAGCATCGTGTCGAGGTGCTTGAAGAGCGTGGTCGCCACGCCATCTTCCCCGCCGAAAAGAGAGGACACGGCGCCGGGGTTTTGTGCCACAGCCTTGTTGAGCTTCGTTTCGTCCAGCGCCAGCGTTCCGTCTATCTGCTTGGTGACGCCGATCGCCGCGAGCGAATTCACTCCGTTCGGCAGGCCCGTGACGGCCTTGCTCAGGTCCTGACGCAGCTGGTCCTCGATTCCACGCAACATGGAATCACCGAACATCGCTCCGGCAGTCCTGGTGCTCGCATCGTAGCTGTCCAATTGCGAAAGCGTGCCCTGCAGACTGTTGTAAGCCGACACGAAGGACTGCACTTGCTTCTTCACGTCTGCAGTGTCGAGTGAGACGCCTACCGCGATGACGTCGCCAGGCGAGGCGGATATTAAATTGAGCGTCAAGCCATCGATGCTGTCGGAAACCGAGTTCGTCGGGCTGTAGCGATCGTACCCGGCGACCTTGATATGGGAGTCCTGTGCCGGCTGCTTCTCGGTGAGATTGGTAATCGAGTGGGCCGGGTCGTAGGCAATCTGGGCAAGCCCGCCGTCGCCGCCGGTCTGCGTCACCGTCATGGAGCTCGCGGCGCCTGTGGCCGTGGAGCTGAGGACGAGATGCGCGCCGTTCGTCTCCTGGATCAGTGTCGCCTGGACGCCTGTGTTGCCGGAGGCGCTGTTGATGGCATTGCGAATGCCGGAGAGCGTGTTGTTGGTCGAGTCGATCGTGACGGTAAAACTTCCGGTGCCCTGACCGATGGTCAGCGTGCCGGTGCCCACGACAGCGGTGGGGCCAGTGGCGAACGCGGTTGATGACAGCTGCTGGGACTTCGCCAGCGCCAGCACTTCGACGTTGTAAGTGCCCGTGGCCGCGCCGCTCGTTGCGGTGGCCGTCACGATCTTTTCATCGCTCGTGGTCGTGGCGCGGGTGGCTAGAGCGCCCGTGCCTTTCATTTTCGAGATGGCGGTCTGGAAGACGCTCAGCGCGCTTTTCACGGCGGCGAGCCCCGAGATCTGGGTGGTGGCATCCGTCTTGCGGCGGGCGATCTGCGTATCCGGGCCCTTGCGGTCTGCGGCGACGAGCTGCGAGACGATCGAGCTCACATCCAGCCCATAGCTGGCGGCGGCGGAGGTACCCGTAGTGCCGGAAGTGGTTGGCATCTATCTAACGTCCTTCATTCGCGTCAAACAAGGAGATCGACGAGCACGTTCGGCTTGGCGCCGAGCGAGCGTGCGAGGCGCAGCGCCTCTTCGTTGGGAATCTGGCGAATGACTTCTCCGGAGGAGTCACGCACCGTGATGATGGGGTGGCCGCTCTGTTCGTCGACCGTGAAATCCAGCGTGCGGCCTACGCTTCTCAGATAGGAATCGATCTGCGCGGAAACGGCCTTCAGGGATTCCAGGGGGTTCATCTGGGGCGCCGCCTGGGTGACCGCCGCCCGTTTTGGCGGCGGGGGAGGCGCGGCATTGCTCGACGAAAAGACGGCAGGTGGCGACGGGGTTACCGTCGCCACCTGCTCTGTCTGAGCTCGATTGAGCTGCGTCGTCAAACTACCTCACATCAACCTTTCAGCAGCGAGAGCACGTTCTGCGGGATCGAGTTGGCCTGCGCCACCATCGCCGTACCTGCCTGCTGCAGAATCTGGCTCTTGGTGAGGTTGGCCGTCTCCATCGCGAAGTCGGTGTCCAGGATGCGGCTGCGTGAAGCCGAGAGGTTCTCGGACACAGACTGCAAGCTGTTGATGGTTGACTGGAAGCGGTTCTGGATGGCGCCCAGGGTACCGCGCAGCGTGCTGACCGAGGTCAGGGCCGCGTCGATGCTCTGGATCGTCGTGTTGGCAGCGGCAGTCGTCTTCACGTTCTGCGTGCTGAGCGAGCCGGCCACCGCGGCGGTGGCAATGCCCAGCGCCGTCGCGCCAGCGCCTGCCGTTACCGTGACGTCCTCACCAGCCGAGATCACCAGGTGATTTGTCGAGTCGATCGACGCGAACGCACCCGTTACCTTGGTGTTGATGGCATCAGCAAGAGCCTGCGTCGTGGCGTACGTACCGGCGATATCGACCGCCGTGTTTGTTCCAACAGCAACCAGCGTCGAGGCCAGCGTGTAAGGAGCATTCGTGCCCGGAACCGCGGCAACGCCGCCGGTCGCCGCGTTCGTACCCGTGGCAAAGCCGCCGCCAGCGAAGCCGCCGGGGGTCGTTACGGCCGAGTCGGCTACGACGACGTTGAACGCGGAACCGTCCGCCTTCGTGAACGTCAAGTTGTTGCCGGCAACCGTACCCGTGACGGTGATGCCCGCAGTGGCCAGCGCGCCGGCAGCGGCAGTGATGCCAGTCTGCACGTTCGCCGCCGTCAGGGTTTCAACACCCGCCGACGTGTGGTTGTAGACCGAAACGCCGCCAACCGTGATTGAGTAGGTTTCGCCGGCGCCTGAGGTCACGACGCTGGTGAACGCACCAGCCGAACCTGAGGTGCTCGGTGTCGCTGCTACGGCGCCCGTCTGGAACAACGTGGTCAGGTCAACCGTGCCGGTCGACGTGGCCACCTGGCCGATGTCCGCGCTCTTCACGCTCGAGGTGAGCGAGAGGTTGATGGTTTCGCCAACGTTCGCGCCGACCTGGAAGGTCGCGCCGCCGAACGAGCCGTCCAGCACCTTGCGGCCGTTGAACGAGGTCTGCGTGGCGATACGATTGATTTCAGCGATACGCTGCTGCACTTCCTGGTCGATAGCGTTGCGGTCGCTGTCGCTGTTGGTGGCATTGGCTGACTGCACGGCCAGCTCACGAATGCGCTGCAGGTTGTTCGTCACTTCCTGGAGGGCGCCTTCAGTGGTCTGCGCGAGCGAGATGCCGTCGTTCGCGTTGCGAACGGCCTGGTTGAGGCCCGAAATCTGCGTCGTCATGCGATCCGAGATCGCAAGGCCGGCCGCGTCGTCTTTCGCGCTGTTGATGCGCAGACCCGAGGACAGGCGCTGCAGCGAGGTTGCGAGGGACGTGCCGGATGTCGACAGATTGCGCTGGGCGTTCAGCGACATCACGTTCGTGTTGATGACCAATGCCATTGAAAAACTCCTTAAGTCTCATCCGGCCGTCGGGAAATCCGCCGACCTGGGGGTTCATTGCGGGCGGCCCTTTGGGCTGCCTCGTGACTGAACCCTGTATCGGTGGCGGTGCGGCTAACTTGAGCCGCTGCACTTCTCAAACTGATGCAATACGGCGGCGAAAGCTGAACCACGTCACGAATCAACGCAGGTAGTCGAACAACGAGAGCTGCGCGATACGGCTGTAGGACGCCTGGGCCGCCTGGAGTCCGGCCTGCTTGAGCGTCAGGTCGCTGATCGCCGCGGCGTAGTCGAGGTCCTGCAGGTCCGAAATGGAGCTTTTTAGATCCAGTTGCAGGTCCTGCTGGCTCGAGGTTGCGGTGTCGATGGCGTTGAGCCTGGCGCCCACCTGGGCACGCACGGAGCTGATGTTCCCCAGCGACTGGTCGATCTGGTTGAGCGCGGCACCCATGCTGGTGGCGAACTGCGCCTTCTGGGCGTCCGTGTCGCCCGGCGCGCTCAGGGCGGTGCGCAGCTTGTCGAGCGTGGTGAACATGTCTTCCGAGCTGCTCGGCGTCAGGGTGAACGTGTCACCGGCGGCGGGCTGGCCCTGAATTGTGACGCTGGCCCCATTGAATGCGATGGCGCCGCCCGGTGTGAACGTGCCCGAGGCCACGGGGCCGCCGGCGTTGCTCACGGTCCAGGCCGTTGGGCTGGTGAAAGCGATGGTGTAAGTGTCTGCGGCCCACGCGGCGGGGTTCGTGATCGACCCTGCGTCGATGGCACCGTTGCCCGTGTTCGTCGCGCCCAGCCCCGTGACAAAGGTGCCGTTACCGGCGGGCACGTTCATGAATACGTCGTACCCCGAGTGCCCGTCCGCGATGCGCTGGGCGGCACCGATCTGCAGAGTACGCACGCCCTGGTCGCCTTGGTAGCTGACACTGGCTCCGGTGCGGGAAAAGGGTTGGGTCTGGGCGGCAAAGCCGGAGAAGAGGTAGTCGCCGTTGGCGTCGCGCCGATTCGAGAGATCCAGCAAGTCCTGCTGTCTCTGGGTGACTTCAGTAAGGATGGAGGTGCGATCTGCCGCCGTCAGAGCGCCGCTGTTGGCCTGCACGGTGAGATCTCGCACACGCTGCATCAGGCTCGTGATATCCGACAGCGCCTGGTCTTCGTACGACAGGCGCGTGGTCGCGGCGCCGCCGTTGCGCACGAACTGCTGGGATTCCGAATAGGACTTTCCCAGTTCCTGGATATGCACGGCCGCGGCGGGGTCGTCCGAAGGCGAGTTCACGCGCTTGCCGCTCGCCATCTGGGCCTGAATTCTGGCGAGATCGGAGCTGCGATCGTTCATGCCGGCCAGTGCGGCACGATGAAACTGGGCCGTGGAAATGCGCACTATCGACCTCCGGTCGCCGCGAGCAGGCTGTTGAACAGCGTCTGCGCGATTCCGATGAGCTGCGCGGCGGCCTGGTAGGCCTGCTGATAGCGCAGCATGTTTGCTGCCTCTTCGTCGAGGTTTACGCCAGACACGCTTTCGCGCGCGGCAACGTCGTCGTTGTAGACGCTCTTCTGCGCGTCACGGCTGTTCTGCGCCTGCTGGGTGGCGACGCCGATGTCGCCGATCAAACCGCCGAACGCGGAGTTCACGGAGTCCGTGCCGCCGCTGAGAATCTTCTGGTCGAATGCACCGGCCATCAGCAGCGCGTTACTGTTGTCACCTGTGCCACCGGCGTTGTCGGTAACCGTGAACGAGTCACCGGCCTTCGGTGTGCCGCTGATCGTCGTGCTCCAGCCGTTGACCGAGATCGTGCCGCCACTGGTGTACGTCTGAGTCGTGGTGCCGCCGTCTGTGGTGTAGGTGGTTGCACTCGTGAACGTGATGGTGACCGGCGCGCGCAGCTGCGCATTCGTGGCGTTCACTATCTTTGCCGGCGTGATGGTGGCGTCGCCAGTATTCGCAGTAGAGGCGGCCGATTTCACGGGTGACGCCGCCGCGATCTGCGCGGGGTTCGTGATGAGCACGTTGAGCCCTGCGGCCGCGGCTTGTGTCGGGCGAACGAGAAAGCGATCGCCGGTGGCACTCGTGCCGCTGGCGACAACCGACAAGCCGTCGAAAAGGAGTGGAGCTGCGCTGGTTCCGGCACCTGTGCTGGTAACCGCGGCGCCGGTTGCGGAATTGCGGACCGACCAGCCGGTGGCGGTCTTCTGAACGATGTAATCCGATTCGGTGAGCGCGCTGTTGTTGACTCGCGTGGCCGCGAGAGTGCCCGACCCTGTGTTTTTCGAGGCGCCGAGCGTTTGCACGCCGCCGATGGAATACATGTCGGTGCCCGTCACGCCGTTGAGGTCGATGCCCGCCTTCTGCGAGTCGTTGACGACCTGCGCGATGCCGATGGCGATGCGGCCCAGCGAATTGCGTGCGGGATCGAGCACCTGCCCGCGGAAGTCGATGAGGCCGCCGAGCGTGCCGCCGGAGATCTCTGAATTGATGTCGATGCCGCCGCTCGAGGTCAGCAGCGCTACGGTGCTCTGCGATGGATCGAAGTCATTCTGCTTGGTGGTGAGCGTGTTCGAGCGCGTTCCGACCACGAGCGATTGGCCGTTGCCGATGGTCACGTTGAGCACGCCGCCACCGGCATCCGAGGTGTTCACGTTGACGTGCGCGCTCAGGTCATCCAGCAGTTTGTCGCGCTGATCGAGCAGGTCGTTGGGCGGCTGGCCGGCGGATTTCGCGAGGGCATCGCTGATCTGGCCGTTGAGCTTCGCGATTCCACTGGCGAGCGTGTTGATGTCGCTCACTTCAGTCTTCATGCGCGATTCGACCTCGGTGTTGAGGCTCGAGAGCTGACTGTCGTATTGCTGTATTCGCGAGGCGGTGGCCTGCGCGGTGGAGAGCAGCACCTGGCGAGGCGCTGTGGACGTGGGCGAATTGGCCACATCCTGCACGGCGCTCACGAATTTCTGCAACGTGGTGGAAAGGCCAGTGGTCGTGTTGCCGAACATATTGTCGACGCGCGCCGCGAGCGTGGCGAACGTGTCGGAGCGCTGCAGCCCAGAAGATGAGCCGCGCACCTGCGTTGCCAGGAAATCGTCGTAGCTGCGGGTAATCGTGTTGACGTTGACGCCGCTGCCGACCCAGCCGTTACCGAATTTCTGTGCCGGCTTGGTGACGAAGTCCACCCGCTGGCGGCTGTAGCCGTCGGTGCCGACGTTCGAGATGTTCTGGCTCGTCACGTCCAGCGCACGCTGGAACGCAATCAGGGCCGAAACGCCGTTGGAGAGAAAATCAGCCATGTCCGGCGCCTCAGAGCATCGTGCTTGTGGGGGTTATCGGTCGCGCGTCTTCGGACTTGAGTCCGACTTTCATCGCGGCCACGTTCTGTGCAATCGCCTTGAGCTTTTCGGCGTAGGCCGGGTCTGTGGCGTAGCCGCCCTTTTGTAAAGCCGACGCGAACGCCGCGGTGTCGCTGCCTGTGTTGAGCGCACCCGCGTAACGCGGGTTGTCGCGGAGGAGGGCGACATAATCATTGAAGCTATCGTTTGACGAATCGTAGGCGCGGAATTTGTCCGTGCGCGGTACGGGAATGCCGTGCTCGTATTCGAGCGTGCGCACGTCGACACTCGAGCCGGCCCATTGGGCGCCGGTTTTCACACCGAAGAGATTGAAGCTGCTGTTGCCGCTGGCGTCCTTGGGGATGGATCGGCCCCAGCCGGTTTCGAGTGCGGCCTGGGCTACCAGGTTGTTTGGGTCGATGCCCAGCAGTTGGCCTGCGGCTTGGGCGCCTGGCCAGACTGACTTTACGAATTCTTCGGGAGTGAGAGTTCGGGTTGTGGCGGTGGAGCTGGTACCGGTGCTGATGCGAGTCGTGCCGGTGCCTGCGCCGGTTGCGGTGGAAGGAGCCACACCCAGCGCATTTATATTCGCGGGGGTGCTGGCCGCGCCACTCGCGGCGCTTTCGCGCGCTGCCGGAGATGAAGTCTCGAGCCTGCTGCCTGGTTCGGTGTGCGCAACGGGAGGCGCAATGCCCAGGCTCTTGGCCTGCTCGCTGAGAAAATCGAACGTGGTGGCCGAGCTTCCGGTGCTACTGCTATCGCTCGTGAGACCCGCGCCCAGCATTGCGATGAGGCTCTCCCGAGCGGCGCGCTCAGCGTTGGCAATGGCAGTGCCATTACTCCCGCCGAGACCGCCTGCGCTAGCAGCACCCCCAATCTTCGAGCCAGCGGAGGCCTTTGCGCCAACATCAGCCGCCGCGGCTGCAGCCGCATCCGCAGGAATCATCCCCGCCTTGGTCAGCTGCTGAATCAACATATCCGCCAACCCCAACCCATGCCCTTTGGTCAGGTCGATAGCCAGCTGATCATCAAACATCCCTTGATAGAACTTCTGCTGATCGCTGCCGAACACCGGGTCGCCGGAGCTGGCCTCCCGCATGCTCTTGAGCATCATCTTCGCGAACAAGCTCTCGAATTGCCGCGCAGCCTCACGCAACGCGGCCGGATCCTGCGCCCGGGCACCGCGCTTGAGCGCAGCGAGCCCATTTACATCCGTGTAAACGCTCGGATCTGAAACCGTCCCGGTCATATCACAATGAGCTCCGCGCGCAACGAGCCCGCTTCTTTCAGCGCCTCGAGAATCGCCACGAGGTCGCCTGGCGCCGCGCCCACCTGGTTCACCGCTCGCACGATCTCATCCAGATTCACACCCGCCTGGAACAGGAACATGCGCGAGCCTCCCTGCTCAACGTCGATGCTGCTGCGGGGAGTTACCACCGTCTCGCCCTTGCCAAAGGCATTGGGCTGACTCACGTCCTGCCGTTCAGTGATGGTTACGGACAAAGAGCCATGCGCCACGGCCGCAGGCATCACGCGCACATGCGAACTGATAACGACGCTGCCCGTTCGCGAATTGATGATGACGCGAGCTGGCGCGTCGCCGGGCTCGATATCGATAGACTCGAGCGTAGACAAATACGCGATGCGCTGGCTCGGGTCGACAGGCGCATCCACCTTGATAGACACCGCGTCGACCGCCTTCGCAGTATCCGGCCCCAGCAGATTGTTGACGCCTTCCACCAGTCGCGAAGCCGTAGTGAAGTCCGGCGTGTGCAGGTTCAGCATCACGAACGGCTGAGTGCCGAAATTGCTCGGTACCTCGCGTTCGACACTGGCGCCGTTCGGAATGCGGCCGCTGCTCGGAATGTTCACCGAGACCCGCGAACCGTCCTTCGATTCCGCGCCGAAACCGCTGACGATGACGCTGCCCTGCGCGATGGCATACACCTCGCCATCGATACCGCGCATGGGCGTCATCAGGAGGCTCCCTCCGCGCAGGCTCTGTGCGTTGCCGATGGACGAGACCGTGATGTCGATCATCTGCCCGGCCTTCGCGAAGGCGGGCAGGTCCGCGTGCACGGTCACCGCTGCCACGTTCTTCAGCTGCGGGTTGGCGTTGGCGGGAATCGTGACGCCAAACTTCGCGAGCATGTTCTTGATGCTCTGGATAGTGAACGGCGCCTGGCTTGTCTGGTCGCCCGTGCCGGGCAAGCCGACGACGAGCCCGTAGCCGACGAGTTGGTTGCCGCGCACGCCGGACACCGAGGCGAGATCCTTCACGCGTTCCGCGTGCGCAGGCAGGGCGGGTGCCCAGACCAGCATTGCGCCGAGCGCCACTGCGCAAACGCGTGCCAGAGGCTGCGTGTGTGCGCCGATGCTCCGCACCCAGCCGATCTTCTTCATCGAAAAATTCATTATGGTCGTCCGGCCGCTTAGAACGGCATGAGCGGCGAGTTGAAGAAGCGCGCCAGGAAGCCTGGCTTGTTCGCGTCGGCGAGCGCGCCCTTGCCGCGATAGGAAATCTTGGCGTTGGCCACCATCGAGGAGAGCACGCTGTTGTCGGGCGCGATGTCGATGGGGCGGATCACGCCCTCGACGCGCACGTACTCGGAGCCCGTGTTGATGCCGATCCACTTCTGGCCGCTCACATAGAGGTTGCCGTTCGGCAGCCGCTTCATCACGGTGACGGTGACGTCGCCATTGAGCTTGTTGCTCTGGGCGCTGTCGCCCTTGCCGTCGAAGCTCGTGCTGTGGTCGAGGCCGAACTTGAGAATTTCCGTGCCGTTCGCGGTGACGGGGCGGCCGGCGATGGTCGGGCCCGGCAACGCGGCCTTGGTGTCTTTAGCGGTGGTCGTGGTCGAGCTCTTCTGCGCACTAGTGCTTTCCACGAGATGAATCATGATCACATCGCCCACGTGGCGTGCGGTGGCGTTCTCGAACAGCGCCACATCGCGGCCGGGCTGATAGATTGCGCCGGTCGGCGCCGGCGGTGCTTCCTGCGGCCATACGAACTCCTCGTCCAGCGGCTCCGGCTGCCGGTTGGCAAAGCAGCCCGTCAGCAGCGCGCTGCCCAGGCACATCAGCAGAATTGAAATTGAACGTGTCACGATCTGCCTTCTGCCACTACATGTTCTGGGTGACGTACTGGAGCATCTGGTCGGTAGTCGAGATGGCCTTGGAGTTCATCTCGTAGGCACGCTGGGTTTCGATCATGTTCACCAGCTCCTCGACCACATTGACGTTGGAGCTTTCCAGCGACCCCTGCTCGAGCGTGCCGAGCCCATTCAGGCCCGGCGTGCCCGCCTGCGCGGTTCCGCTTGCAGCGGATTCCACCACCAGGTTCTGGCCACGCGGCTGGAGGCCGGTGGGGTTGACGAAATCCACGAGCTGCAGCGAGCCCACCTGCGTAGGCGCTGACTGGCCGGCGCCCAGCACACTGACGACGCCGTCCTTACCGATGGAGAGACTCTGATAGCCCGCGGGAATCGTGATGCCCGGGGCGACGATGTAGCCGCTCGAGGTGACCAGCTGGCCCTGCGAATTGGTCTTGAAACTGCCGTCCCGCGTGTAGGCCCGCGAGCCGTCAGGCATCTGGATTTCGAAGAAGCCACGGCCCTCGATAGCCACGTCCAGGGAATTGTTCGTCTGAGTGGGGTTGCCTTCCGTGTAGGACTTCTCAGTGGCAACCACGCGCACACCGGTGCCGAGCGACATGCCCGTGGGCGCCTGCGTGTCCTGTGACGTGGCGGCGCCGACTTGGCGAACGTTCTGATAGAGAAGGTCTTCGAACACCGCGCGGTCCTTCTTGAACCCCGTGGTGTTGACGTTCGCCAGGTTGTTGGCGGTGACGGTCATGCGCGTCTGTTGCGCATCGAGACCGGTCTTGGCTGCCCAGAGTGCTGGAATCATAAGAAAGTACCTTTAGCGGGACTTACGCTTTCAACAACTGCGCGGCGGCCGCGCCGTTCTCTTCCGCGTTGTGGATCGCCTTGATCTGCAGATCGAAGTTGCGTGACAGCTCGATCATCGTAACCATCGCGTTGGCAACGTTCACATTGCTGGACTCGAGCGTCGCGCCCGCCACCTGGACGGAGGCGTCCGCCGGCGCAGGGTTGCCGTCGTTACTGCGAAAGAGGCCGTCCGCGCCGCGCGAGATCGTGCTGGCGGGCGGGTTAACGAGTTTGATCCGGGCGACCGTGGCGGTTGTATTCGCCTCTTGCCCGAGCGGCACGATGGAAATACTGCCGTCGCCCGCAACGCTGATCGAAGTGGCGGGTGGAATGCTGATCGGTCCGCCATCGCCCATGATCGGGTGACCGGCTCCGTTCACGAGCAGGCCGCTGGGCTCCACGCGCAGGTCGCCAGCGCGTGTGTACGCTTCGACGCCGTTGCGATCCTGCACGGCGATGAATCCGGCGCCCTGCACGGCCACATCCAGATCTCGGCCCGTGGCCTGCATCGATCCGGAGGAAGCATCGTAGCCGGTGGTCTCGTTGGTTGCGTACACGCGCGAGGGAAAACCCGTGCCCGTGACAGCCCGGCTTTCGAACGCGGAAAGGTCCGCGCGGAAGCCGGTGGTGCTCGAGTTCGCGAGGTTGTGGTTGTTCGCCGCCTGGGCGCGCAACGTCTCCTTCGCTCCCGTCATCGCGACGTACAGCAACTTGTCCATTCAGGTCACGACCTTTGAGTGGGTGACGAGGGTCATCAGCGGATGTTGATGATCGTCTGGGTGATCTGGTCCGAGGTCGAGATCACCTGCGCATTCGCCTGGAAGTTTCGCTGCGCGGTGATCATGTTCACGAGCTGCGAAGTGATATCGACGTTCGAGGCTTCCAGAGCGCCTGACTGCAGGTTGCCGACTCCGGAATCCCCGGCCACACCGCGCAAGGCCTGACCCGAAGTGAACGTTTCCGCCCACTGCGTGTTGCCGAGCTGCTGCAGGCCCTGGGGATTGGCGAAGTTGGCGATGGCGATCTGGCCAAGCGCCTGCGTCTTGCCATTGGTGAAGCGCGCTTCCACGACACCGGTCGGGCTCGTGTTGATATCGATGAGCCGCCCTGACGTGAAGCCGTCCGGGATTACTGAGTTCACCGTGAAGTTATCGCCGTACTGCGTGGTGTTGCTGAAGTCGAACGTCATGTTCAACGGCGCGGCGCCGGTCGCCGGGGTATAGGCCGGGAACGTGAGCTTGCCTCCGGCCGGAGTCGTGAGCGCACCGCTGGACGAATACGCCAGGGACTGGGCTCCGCCGACTGCGGTGCCGTCCACGTAGAGTTGGCTGTTCCACGTGTTCGCTGTGGCGGTCTTGCTGAAATAGAGTGTCGCCGTGTGGGCCGCGCCCAGTGAGTCGTACACGGTGAGCGGCGTGGCATTTGTGAAGCTGTTCGGGTCCGCCGGGTCGAGCGGCGTCACGGTCGGAGCGGTGGCGCTCGAGGGCAGGTTGAGCGTCACTTCCGCAGAGGTGGTCGGTTCCGGCGCGCTCAGTGAGGTGAGCAGGCGAATGTCGCCCAGGCCGCCGGTATTGAACGTGCCGTCGCTGAGCGCAGGATATCCCTGCAGCCGATTGCCATCCGTGTCGGTGATGTAGCCCGCGTTGTCTTTCTTGAACGCGCCCGCGCGGGTGTAGCTGATGGCACCGCCGTCACTGAGGATGAAGAAGCCGGAACCGTTGATCGCGGTGTCCAGGCTGTTCTCGGTGAAGTTGACGTTGCCCTGGCTGAACTGCTGCGCGACGTCCGAAACGCGCACGCCGTTGCCGACAGCCGTGCTGGAAACGCCCTGCTGGGTGGTGGCGAACAGATCCGCGAATTCCGCGCGCGACTGCTTGTAGCCTGTCGTGGCGACGTTGGCGATGTTGTTCGCGGTCACGTCGAGATCGGTGGTGGCCGCGTGGAGGCCCGAGAGTGCAACGGTGAAACTCATTTGCTGATGCTCCTTACATGACTCGCCGGACGCTCGAGAGCGCCAGCGATCCGCTGTTCGTGTTGAGGGTGAGCGCGGACGAGCTCGGGTCGATAGTGACGCTGTTCACTTTGGTGGTGAGCAGCGGGTCGAGCGACACGCTGTTGCCTCCCGAGCCGGCAACCACCTTGAACGTGTAAGTGCCGGTCGGGGCGACGGTGCCCGCGGTGGTCTTGCCGTCCCAGTTGAATTCGGTGAGTCCGCTCTGAGGCGGCACGCTGAAAGTGCGAACGAGCTGGCCGCTCGAATCCGACACCTGTACCTGCAGGCTCGCGGTGCCGCTCGGCACATCCGCCCCACCGCTTACCGTGCCGCCGCTCGTGATGGTTGCAGTATCCGCCGGCGCCAGGACGTCGTGTCCGACCAGCGATGAGCCGCCCAGCAGTTGTGAAGATTTTTGCGAGTTGACCAGGCTGTCGATCGAGCCCTGCATGTTCTGGATGCCGGTCACGGTGCTGAACTGTGCAAGCTGCCCGACGAACTGGCTCGGGTCGAGCGGCTTCATCGGGTCCTGGTTCTTGAGCTGGGTCATCATGAGTTTCAGGAACTCATTCTGGCCGAGCGTCTGGTTCGCTTTGTCGGTGCCGCTTGACTGGCTGGCCAGTGCGCTGCTGAGAGGATCTACTGCCATGGGGCGCTTGCTCCGTAAGAATCAGTTCAGGACCCGAGCTTCAACGTCGCGAGCATCAGATCTTTCGAAGTGGTGAGCACCTCGACGTTGTTCTGATAGGTGCGCGAGGCGGAGATCATGTCGACCATCTCCTCCACCACGTTGACGTTCGGGGCATAGACGTAGCCTTGCGCGTCGGCGAGCGGGTTGCCCGGCTCGAACCGCGCATCGGGCGCCGCCTGGTTTTCATAGATGCCCTTGACGCGCACCGCTCCATCCGACCCTTGCTGGCCCGGCATCGAGGAGTTCAGCGAAGAACGAATGGCTTCGAACACCGGATGGCGCGCTTTGTAGACGTGCGCAGGGTCGGTGCCCACGCTGTCCGCGTTCGCGAGGTTGCTCGCGACCGTGTTCAGCCGGACCGACTGCGCGGACATGCCGGAGCCGGCGATGTCGAATATCTTGAATGAAGGCATATGGGCTCTTTCGCTTACTGGCCGGTGATCGCCGTCAGCAAGCCGCGGAATTTGGCGGATAGAAAGGTGAGGGTGGCCTGGTAACTCACCGTGTTCTCCGCAAATGCAGCTTGTTCGAGATGCGCATCGACGGTGTTGCCGTCGAGTGAGGGCGCCAGCGGCACGCGATACTTGAGGTTCGCGTTCGACTCGGAGTTCGCGGCGCCTGTGCCGAGGTGATTGACGTTAGTTGCATGCAGCGCCACTGGTGCACCGGGCCCAGCTGCGCCGCCCGCTGCGGCAAGCGCCGCGCGAAAATCCAGGTCGCGTGCCTGATAGCCCGGCGTATCCGCATTGGCGAGATTGCGCGCAAGCAGCTCCGTGCGTTGTCCGCGAAGCCTCAGTGCGTCGGCATGAACACCGAGATAGCTGTCCAGATTGATTGGCATGGAGAACCCGCCAGAAAAATGACCTGGCGAGGACAAAGCAATACGTATGCCAATTGAAGGAAAGGCGCGCAGCGAGGGCTGCGATGGGAATCCGGGGCTGAATTCCGTGAGACGCATCACCCGAGCGGCAAAGGCTTGCCGCTGCGGCGGACCGGAAGTGGATGCGCGCAACCGCGATGTGCCCATCGTGATCGGTGCTTACCCGATCTATCGGCGCGTGCGTTTCGAAACTTGAGCGCGCGCCAGTGAGTTTCTCGCTGGCGCGGCATTTGCACTGTTCTCTGCCACTATGAATAAAGTGTCGAGATTCCGACGCGTCCTCTGGTGGCTGCCACTTATAAGTGTGTTGCTTGCGCCGGCGCTGGCTTGCGCCGAAGAGGGCGTTCAGTCTCTCGAGGCTATCCGGGCGGCTGCACAGAGCTTCGTTCTGCAGCAGGTGCCGAAGCAGGCGCCCGGCACGATGCAGGTAAACGTCGGTGCTTTGGACCCGCGGCTGCGTCTCGCGGCTTGCGCAGACCCATTGAAGGCATCATTG